>JAQBZV010000037.1 GCA_027728145.1 Actinomycetota bacterium
CCTTCAGGAGCTCCAGGCCCTCCTGGGTACTCACCGGACGGAAACCACTCGCTGTCAGCAACGAAATACCAATCACCACGATGAGGGAACCCACCAGAACGTAGGGAAGTGGTCCCTTCAACAGCGATTTCAGGGTGATTTTCTTCTGAGCCATGACGGAAGACTGGTGCCTTTCAGTGGACCGGGAGTCACGCTAACAGGCTAGCGCGATGCACCACGGAATAACCACGTGTTCGCCTGGGGCAAAGGGTCTTAGGAGCCCCCATAGACGGAGGGCTTGAGCACGCCCACTCCGCTGAGGCTGCGATAGGACTCTGCATAATCGAGGCCGTAACCCACCACAAAATCGTTGGGGATATCAAACCCCAGGTAATCGATGGTCACATCGACCTTCATAGCCTCGGGCTTGCGCAACAGCGCGGCAACTCGGACCGAAGCCGCTTGTCGACTGTCAAAGTTCTCCAACAGCCAGGACAGGGTCAGCCCCGAATCCACAATGTCCTCGACGATGATGACCTGGCGCCCTTCGAGAGAAATCTCGAGATCTTTCACAATCCTCACCACACCACTGGACTTGGTGGAAGCTCCGTAGCTGGAGACCGCCATCCAATCAATCTCGACGGGAATACGTAGCTCGCGCGCGAGATCGGCCATGACCATCACCGCGCCTTTGAGGACGCCGATCAGGAGCGGTCTGTGGTCGGTGTAGTCGTTTTCAATCTCGCGGGCAATCCTTGCGATGCCCTCGGCGATCTGCTCTTTCGTGAGAACAACTGATTCGATGTCGGAGTTGACGTCCTCAAATTCCATGGCACCCCGCCCTACGCATTCTTTCGGGCGACAATTCGCCCATCCACTCGCTCAACACTAGCGCCGGAGACATCGAGAGCAGACTGCCCCCTCCAGTGCTCCAGCAGCCGCAGCATCTGCTGGGTGTGGGCGTAGGTGGGAGCGCCACCGCCCACGCGTACCACCAACATTCGAAGCACCCTGGTCTGCAGCGCGACACTCATCTGCTCCAGCTCAGAGACCTCAACTGATCCATGACCCTCACCCTCAAAGAGCACGTGCTCGGTGAACCACTGGGTGGCCTGCTCATCGAGCGCACTCGAATCCTCGCGGAAGAGCTCGGCGGTTCGGGCGAGCGCCTGGGCAACCCCCGGGCCGAGTTCTTTTTCCAACACGGGGAGAACCTGCTGGCGGACCCGAACCCTGGTGAACCGCTCGTCGGTGTTGTGGGGGTCCTCCCACCATTCCAGACCCGCGTCAATGAGGGCTTGGCGGAGAGTTGCTCTCTGAATTCCCAGAAAGGGTCGGCGAAACGCGCCATCTCCCACGCGCATGCCCTTCAGACCACTGGGGCCGCTTCCTCGGGTTAACCCCAGGAGCACGGTCTCTGCTTGATCATCCAGAGTGTGAGCAAGAACGACTCCGTGTGCTCCGGTTTCCCGCAGGGCCTCGGTGAACGCTCGGTAGCGAGCAATACGAGCGTTGTCTTCGAGATTGGAAGAACCCTCCACCGTCACTGATTTCACCAGCACAGGGCTGAGGCCCAACCCCTCGGCTTCCGCCGCAGCGCGATGAGCGACATCAGAGGAATCCGACTGGAGCCCATGATCCACAATGACAGCGCCCACCTCGATACCCAGAGCCTGGGCTTCATGGGACAGCGCCCAGGCGAGGGCGAGGGAATCGCCGCCGCCGCTGAGCCCCACGAGAAAGAGAGATCGGCCAGGCATCGCCTCCAGGCTTCCGGCCCATTCCCGGCCGGCCCTGCGGACATCTGCCATAGCAGGGGTCAACCGGGGTCGCCTTCCCGAGCTTGTAGTCTGGGCCACCAGGTAAGGTTACTTCACGAAACTTTCTCTTAAAAGGAGCCCTATTTCATGGCCGAATACCCCGCCATCATCGAAATTCCTCGCGGTAGCCGCAACAAGTACGAGGTAGACCACACAACAGGTCGGGTCTTCTTGGACCGTGTGCTCTACACGACCTTCGTCTATCCGACGGACTACGGTTTCTTCGAAAACACTCTCGGACTCGATGGCGACCCGGTCGACCTTCTCCTGCTTACTGAATATCCTCTGTTCCCGGGAGTCGGCGTTACTGTCCGCCCCGTCGGCGTCTTCAACATGACCGATGACGGCGGAAGCGACGCCAAGGTTGTCGGTGTCCCCGCGGGTGACCCGCGCTGGGACCACATCCAGGACGTCAACGACATCCCCGAGTACACCCGGAAAGAAATTGAGCACTTTTTCGAGCACTACAAAGACCTTGAGCCCGGCAAATGGGTCAAGACCGAAGGATGGGCGTCAGTTGCCGAGGCGGAGAAGATTGTCCAGGCCGGGATTAAGGCGTTCCCCGGCCACTAACTGACTATCCGAGCCTGATTCCTCGGTTGATGAAGAACGGGTAGGGGTCCTGCGCCACCATATTCCGTCGGGTTTCTAGGTGCAGGTGGCACCCGGTGGAACCACCGGTGTTGCCGATGCGGGCGATGAGTTGACCGGTCACGACTGACTCACCCAAACGGACATACAGCGAACCGCTTTGCAGGTGGGCATACCCGGTGGTGTAGCCGTCCTCGTGGGTCACCCGGATAAAGTTCCCCGACGTTCCCAACCAACCCGAGTAGCTCACGCGACCGGATCGCGCTGCATAGACCGGCCGGCCACACGGGGTTGCTAAATCAATTCCGGCGTGCAGGCGAGCGATTCCATAAATCGGATGGATTCTGGGGCCAAAGTGACTGGAGATGTATCCACCAGACGGCCTAGCCCAACCCGAACTGCTGATTTGCCCAGGATCGATCATTCCCATGATCTGTGATTGCTGACGAGCAATCACGCCTTTTTGGTAGTCAGCCTCAGTGGCTTCGCGCTTCTCCATCAAGACTTCGAGCTGAGCTTCCAATCGTGCACTGTTGTCCAGCTGCGCCTCAACAGCTGAATACGCGCGCATAGCGGCGGCATTGGCCTGCTCATACGCCGCTTCCGCGACAAGCTGCAACTCTTCACGGATTTGGCGGGCGACCTCAGCTTGGTCGCTCAGTGATTGGGCGGTGTTCTGGTCAGAGAGTGCCCTGGCATAAATACCATCGGTCTGTTCGGCAATCTTGGCGGCATAGCCAATGCGACTGAGCAGTTGGTTGGCGTCCTCGCCACTGATGAAGAGGGAGGCGGTGAGGTCAGCTCCCCCCACTCGTGCGAGCTCGGCCACAAATTGTCCGGCCTGCAACCTCGACTCCTCGGCTACGGCCGCGGCGGAATCAGCTTGAGACTGCAGTTGAGCCTGCTGGAAGGTGGCCTCATCGAGCTCATAAAGCGCTTCGTAATAGACCTCTCCCAATCGTGCAGCTTCTTCTTCAGCCTCAGCGGCCTCAACCTCAAGCTTCGCAAGGAGCTCCATGATCTCTTTCACCTTGGCTTCGGCTCGAGCGACGTCTTTCCTCGCCTCTTGGACCTCTTCCCAGGTCGGGTATTCATCCGCGTAAGCGGGGCTCTGTGAGGGCAAGCCGAGGCTCAAGACCATCACCAGCGCACTGAGGGTCGCGATGGCAGGCCAAAATCGGCGTGGACTTAGGGCTCTCACGAAAGATAACGATAGCCACATGTCCCACACGGGCCCGGGTTTCAGGCGGTGTGGCGGGGGACTCTAGGGGTTTGCATAACTTCCCCAGGCTCTCTAGACTCAGTCCCTGTTGCTGTGCTTCGGTTCACGAGACGGCCCCATCGTTTAGTGGCCTAGGACGCCGCCCTTTCACGGCGGTAGCACGGGTTCGAATCCCGTTGGGGTCACCATATAATTTAATACGCAAGGCCCTGTAGCGCAGTTGGTTAGCGTGCCGCCCTGTCACGGCGGAGGTCGCGGGTTCAAGTCCCGTCAGGGTCGCGGTAGCGAAAGAGCCTCTCCCCGGAGAGGCTCTTTTCCACCAAGGCTCTGTAGCTCAGTTGGTAGAGCGTTCGACTGAAAATCGAAAGGTCACCGGATCGATGCCGGTCGGAGCCACTTCACGACTCAACCAATCTTGCGCAGCATCCTTCGGGTGGCAATCAACACGCCACCCAGAACCGCGGGGATGCCGCCTCCCGGGTGAACGCTGGAGCCCACCCGCCACAACCAGGGGGTGAGGGGAGAGCTATACCCAGGGGTGTGGAAAGGTCCGCTGCGCCACCAGGGAGCGGGAGCCCCATAGAGCGCACCCCCCACTGCGCCAAAGCCCGCGAAATAACCGGGGTCAAGAATCGAGTAATCCGTCATTCGCTGGATAATTCCGCGGTCAAGTCCGAGCATGTCCGAGAAGCGCCTGGATTCGCTCTGCACAAACTCGTCATCAAGCGATGCCGACATGCCATTGGGGGGAGCGGTCAACAACAGCGCTGCCACGGGCTTGTCGTTCGGGTAAATCGTGTTTGCTCGGTAGTAATTCAAGAACGCCATCGTTTGAGAAGGGACGGCACGCTTTCCCAAATCCTCAAAGAGCTGAGCCGGTCGATCGGGCATCATCACCGAGTGGGTCACGATGTCATCGGGAAGCTCCTCGTCGAGCACCCCG
The DNA here is from genome assembly GCA_027728145.1 of Actinomycetota bacterium. Classification (GTDB taxonomy): domain Bacteria; phylum Actinomycetota; class Actinomycetes; order Actinomycetales; family Microbacteriaceae; genus Pontimonas. The sequence continues at coordinate 4,556 of JAQBZV010000037.1, forward strand.
AATATCGCCACCCCAGAACAGGAAAGCACCTTCGGTTCCGGTGCCTGCTTCCCGAGCAGGCTCTCTAGGATTCCACCATCCAGAGCGCTGACCACATAGTCGGCAGGGTACGAAGCGCGCTCAGTTGTCACGAGCCCCTTTTTCACACTCACCGCAGGCTCACTCGTGTGAATCGTTACCCCCGCGTGAAGGGCAAGAGCTTCTAGGCCTTTCGCGATTTCATACACGCCGCCCTGGGGAACAAATACCCCGTCGCTCGACATCACGGCCGCCATGCTCGCGTAGAGGGCGAGGGTCTGATCGGGCGCAACACCGGCATTGAGTGTGTGAATGGCGACGACGTCTTTGACGTCGTCGGGCATCCAAGAGAGGGAATCTAAATACGCCTGGGTCGTGAGCTTTGTCCCATAGCGCGAGAGCAATCGAAGAACAGCTCCCAAAATTCCGGGGTCCGTGGGATCCGTGGTCAGGAGGTTCGTAATGGCCGGCCCCAACTGACCGTTCTCCTTCTCAAACCGCGACCACGATTCGTGCCACGGGTGTCCTGGCTCCACCGGCAAATTAGCTTGCTGGTCTTTGAAGTAGTAGCGGCCCACCTCAGGGAGGCGCTCCAGGGTGATTCCCGCAATGTCGCGAGCTTTCTCCGTAGGCGGGCCTACCCGGTCATAGGTGTCCAGAATCTGCTCGAGCACATCCGGAAAGGTCACCAGAGAGGGGCCCGTGTCAATACGCTGGCCGGCCACCTCAATGCGCCGACTTTTTCCGCCCACCCAGTCCTGGCCCTCGAGAACGGTCACGTGGTGCCCGGCTCTCGCGAGCAGGGCTGAGGTGGCGAGGCCACCCAGGCCTGCTCCAATCACTACGATGCGTGAGGTCACGGTGTCGGGTACAGCCCCATGGTCAGACCCGCCACCAACTGAACACCCGCGACGGCTCCGGCAACATACGGGAATGCCACCGAGTATCGATACAGCTTTCGCGCCTCGTCAACAGTGGGATTGCGCCACTGAGCGATGACCAGCCATCCGGCGAGAACGGCATTGACTATGGCGACCGGGAGATTCACGAGGACAAAAAGCAACGTGGAAACACTCCACCAGATGCCAGACCACACGAGTGACCCTCGAACACCGAAGGCCACCGCGGTGGTGCGGATTCCCGCATCGCTGTCCTCGTCGATGTCTTGAATGGCGTCGTAGACGTGTTTGGCCATCGACCACGCCATCAATCCAATCGCCGCCGCCCAGACAGGGTCAGCACCCAGAGCAAAAGGCACGAAGACCAGGGGGAAGGCGTAGTCCGTGTTGGAGACCGAGTCCAGGATGGGTCGTCCTTTGAAGCGCAGTGGTGTTGCCGAGTACTGCCAGAAGGAGAAGGCATACAGCCCCATCCAGAACACTGCCTCCCAGGGCAAAGTGATCGCGAAATAAACAAAGAAGGGAACGTTCGTGAGGATGACTCCCCACCCGATCATCCGGGTTTCGTGGGGTTTGATTTTGGCGCCGCCATAACCACCCTTGCGGTCGTTATCCGCGTCAGTGTCCTGGTCATAAATGTCATTGATGCCATAAATCAGCAAATTGAACGGAAACGTCACCCAAATCAGGATGGGAATGATGGCCCAGGTCCAGAGTTCCCCCGCCAGCCACATACCGATGACGGTGGTCCCAATAGTGTTGACCCACAACACGGGACGAGAGATTTCAACGAGGCGGCGAATCACTTCATTACTCTAGCGGGGGCGCCTTTCGGCCCCTTTACAGCTTGGGCTTCAGGGGTCCGCGGTGCAATTTGTGTTGCATCGCCTGAGCCACCGGCTTCATCTGAATCAGATCCAGGTTCACGTGAGCGGGGGATTCCAGGGCGTATCGCACAACGTCCGCCACGTCCTCCGCAACAAGGGGAGCCTCAACACCCTCATAGAGAGCCTCAAAGCGCGCCGCGTCGCCGCCGAAGCGATTGAGAGCGAACTCCTCGGTCTTGACCATGCCCGGGGCAATCTCGACAACCCGAAGAGGTTCACCGGACAGCTCCAAACGAAGCCCCACCAGCATCGAGTGCACCGCCGCCTTCGCCGCCGTATACCCAGCACCACCCTCGTAGCTGAGGAAGGCAGCGGTGGAGGAGATGGTCACAATATCGGCAACACCCAGCTCCGCAGAGGCTCTCCGCAAAGCTGGCAACAGTGCTTTGGTGACACGTTGAACCCCCAAGACATTCACGTCGAACATCTGCGCCCAATCATCAGCGTCAGCCTGGTCAATCCAGTCGATGCCCACCGCTCCACCGGCGTTATTGACCAGGGCCGAAACCCCTCCGGTGGAATCCACGTAGTCCCGCAGAGCGTCAACATCAGAATCCTGGGTGACGTCAGCGACCACGACATCACACCCCGTGTCTGAGCGAAGTTGCTCGAGCCTGTCCGCTCGTCTCGCGACCGCGATTACCGACCAACCACTGCCTATGAGGGAGCGAACTGTTGCCGCACCAATCCCCGAACTTGCCCCCGTCACGAGAGCACGTCGTGAGCTGGTCTTAGCGCTCACTATCGAGGCCCAAGGATCCAAGCGACACGGTCCACTCCACAATCTCGCGCTTCTCAATTACGCCGAGCGCCCAAAATGGGTCAGCGTCCAGCAGTGTCTTGACGGCGTCCACCGAATCGGCCTGAAAGAGCAACAGAGCACTGGGGGTTTCGCCACCGTCCGTGCGACCGCTCGCAATCAGTCCACCCTCACCCAAGAGGGTTGCAATGTATTCGCGGTGGACGGGACGGTGTTCCGCGATCACCTCCGGATTATCTGCGTATCGGTAGGTGACAGCGTAAATCGTCACAAGTGAACTCCTACAGAGCCTTGACGGCGCTCAGCACTTTGCCCAAAGAGTCTTTGGCATCGCCAAAGAGCAAGGTGGTGTTGGGCTCGTAGAGCAACTCGTTCTCGATGCCGGCAAATCCTGGGCGCATGGAGCGCTTCAGGAAGACGACCTGCTGGGCTTCCCCGGCATTGAGAATGGGCATTCCATAAATGGGGGAGCCAGGGGACGTCTTAGCGGCGGGATTCACCACGTCGTTCGCTCCCACCACAAGGCACACATCGGCGGTCTTGAACTGAGGGTTCACCTCGTCCATTTCCTGCAACACCTCGTAGGGGACGTTAGCTTCAGCGAGCAACACGTTCATGTGTCCGGGCATACGGCCGGCAACGGGGTGAATTCCGAAGACCACCTCGATGCCCTTCTCCTCCAGAGCCTTTGCCAATTCGTACATGGTGTGCTGGGCCTGGGCCACGGCGAGACCGTATCCGGGAACGACGATGACCCGCTGGGCATAACCCAGAAGAATGGCGACATCCTCAGCGGATCCCGACTTCACTGGGCGATCAGACACCTCGGTCGACCCGGCGGTGGAGCCGCCCTTGAACGCACCGAAGATGGTGTTAGTGACGCTTCGCCCCATAGCGCTGGCCATGGCACGAGTCAGGATTGTTCCCGAGGCTCCCACGAGGGTTCCCGCGACCAGGAGCAGAGTGTTGTCCAAGACCAGACCCGAAGCAGCCACAGCCAACCCGGTCAAAGCGTTCAGCAGGGAGATCACAATGGGGACGTCAGCTCCACCCACGGGGAGCACCACGAGAACACCCATCACAAGACCGACGGCCATCAAGAGGCTCGCCACCACAAAGTTCTGGTCAAGAATCACAATGACCGCCCCGGCAAGAGCCGCGATGGTCAGAATTACCATCACATACTGCTGACCTTTGAATAGCACGGGCCTGGTGGTC
>JAQBZV010000038.1 GCA_027728145.1 Actinomycetota bacterium
CATGCTGATGGGCGAGGACATCGCCCAGCTTGGTGGTGTTTTCCGTGTCACTGAGGGTCTCCAGGAGGAGTTCGGGCCGAACCGTGTTATCGACACTCCGCTGGCGGAATCAGGAATTGTGGGAACCGCTATCGGGCTCGCCATGAGGGGTTATCGCCCGGTTTGTGAGATTCAGTTTGATGGTTTTGTGTATCCAGCTTTCGACCAGATTGTGACGCAGCTGGCCAAGTTGACTGCCCGCCACGAGGGGACGCAGTCGTTCCCGGTGGTGATTCGTATTCCCTATGGCGGACACATCGGGGCAGTGGAGCACCACCAGGAAAGTCCAGAAGCATATTTCGCGCACACTGCGGGCCTTCGGGTGGTCTCGCCCGCGACCCCCCACGATGCCTACTGGTTGATGCAGGACGCCATCGCGTCCAATGACCCGGTCATCTATCTCGAACCCAAAAGCCGTTACTGGCACAAGGGCCCAATTGACATGGCGAATGCGGGCGCTCAGATGGCGCAGGCTCGCGTGGTGCGCCAGGGCACCGACGTCACGGTCATTGGCCACGGCGCCATGGTCAGCGTTATGCATCAGGCCGCCGAGATTGCGGCAAGCGAAGGCGTGAGCCTGGAGCTGATTGACCTTCGCTCGCTCTCCCCCATCGACTACGACACAATTCTCGATTCGGTGCGTCGCACCGGGCGTGCTGTTGTGGCGCAGGAAGCTCCCGGGAATGTGAGCGTGGGAAGCGAAATCGCGGCGACCCTGATGGAGAAGGCTTTCTATGTGATGGAAGCCCCGGTTTTGCGGGTGAGTGGGTTCAATACGCCCTTCCCTCCCGCTCGCCTCGAAGCCCTGTATTTGCCCGACGCTGACCGCATACTTGACGCGGTGGATAGAAGCCTGGCTTACTGATGACAAAGGCGTAAGGAGCAACTGTGTCGCAATTCACCTTTCCTTTGCCGGACGTGGGCGAGGGCTTGACCGAAGCCGAAATCGTGAGCTGGCGAGTCAAGCCGGGCGACGAGGTGAGAGTCAATCAGGTGGTGTGTGAGATTGAGACCGCTAAGTCTCTGGTCGAACTGCCCTCTCCCTTCCAGGGAGTGGTGAAAGAGCTCCTGGTTAACGAGGGTGACACCGTCTTGGTGGGAACTCCAATCATCAGCGTTGAGGGTGAGGGCGGCGACTCCGAACCCGATGCTGGCGTTACGGACGCGGTGGGCGATGTCGAGAGCAGCGTGACGCAGGAAGCTGCGGAACCGAAGAACTTGGTCGGCTATGGCACCGGCCCCACGACTCCCACCTCACGACGCAAGCGGGCTCAGGCGCCAGCAGACGCTCCCGTTGTTACCCCGGCGCCCGTGGCAGGAACTGATCTTCCTCTGGCGGAGTCGATGCCGGTGATTGCGAAGCCCCCGATCCGCAAATTGGCGAAGGACTTGGGTGTCAGCCTGGATTCCGTCACCGGTAGCGGAATTGGTGGTGAAATTCTGCGCGACGACGTTATCCGTCACGCCGGCCAGGCCACAGTGTTCCGAAACCTCGCAACCCCGGAATGGCCCGAGAACCGCGAGGACCGAATCCCGGTGAAGGGTGTGCGCAAAGCTATCGCTCAAGCGATGGTGAAGAGCATGTTCACAGCCCCTCACGTCTCCGTGTTCGTGGATGTTGATGCCACCAGAACGATGGATTTTGTGAAGCGCTTGAAAGCGTCCCCCGATTTCGCCGGTATCAAGGTGTCTCCACTTCTGGTGATGGTCAAGGCCATGATTTGGGCGGTCCAACGAAACCCCACGGTCAACTCCACCTGGACCGAAGAGGAAATCATCGTCCACCACTTCGTGAACATGGGTGTTGCCGCAGCAACTCCGCGGGGGTTGATTGTTCCCAACGTGAAGGAGGCGCAGTCTCTGAGCCTCCGTGACCTGGCCATGGCCCTGGAGAAATTAACGGTGACGGCCCGTGAGGGGAAGACAACTCCGGAGGAAATGTCGGGCGGAACCATCACCATTACCAACCTCGGATCGTTCGGTGTTGACACCGGAACGCCGATTTTGAACCCGGGCGAGGTCACGATTGTGGCGCTCGGAACCATCAAGCCGAAGCCCTGGGTGGTCAACGGTGAAATACGCGCCCGCATGGTGACCACTGTTGCGGCGAGTTTCGACCATCGAGTCGTGGATGGCGATGTGGCGAGCAAATTTGTGGCCGATGTGGCCGCAGTAATGGAGGAACCAGCTCTCCTGCTTGATTGATTTTGACAATCATTCTCATTAAGGGTTATTCTCGTGCCCATGAGAACTTCACTTCTAACAGCGGGTGCAGCGGCCACCGTCCTTGTCCTCGCATCGTGCTCTTCTGGCACCCCGGATGTGACCGCAGACGCGTCCGCAGAGACTTCTCCTACCACCGCAGAAACGCAGGGCGCTCCCTCCGTGGTGGTCACGACGACGGTGCTCGGCAGTGTTGTCGGAGAGATTCTCACCTGTGCTCTGGGGGATGACTCGTCGATGACGGTCCTCATGCCTCTGGGTGCCGATCCTCACGACTTCCAGGCATCATCCGCCCAGGTGGCACTCATGGCCGGGGCAGATCTCGTGGTGGTCAACGGCTTGGGCCTCGAGGAGGGCGTGCTGGATGCCGTCGAAAATGTTGAGGCAGATGGTGTTTCTGTGCTCGAAATCGCAGCCCTTGTCGACCCCCTGCCCTTTGGAGAGGGACACTCTGAGGACAAAGCTGACGACGAGTCTCATGATGACCACGGGCACGAGGATGACTACTCCGACGAAGAAGAGCACTCTGAGGAAGAGGACCACTCCGACGAAGAGTCCCACGACGATCACGGGCACGGGGAATTTGACCCTCACTTCTGGTTCGACATGGACCGCATGGCATTGGCAGCAGAGCTAATTGGTGCAGAGCTTGCGGTGAGGGGTGACGAGAGCTTTGCTTCCTGCGGAGAGAGCGTTGCCGCAGAAATTCGTGCCACTGAAGTAGTAGTCGCAGACACTCTGTCGAGCGTCCTGGACGCCAACCGAGTGCTGGTGACCGATCACGATGCACTGGGGTATCTGGCGGAGCGTTATGACTATGACGTCGTCGGCGTTGTCATCCCCGGCGGATCAACACTGGGTGATGCCAATTCGAGTGACCTCGCTGATCTGGTTGCGACCATCCAAGAGGAAGGAGTGCGAGCCATTTTTGGAAACACTGCTGGTTCACCTGCCCTCCTCGATACTCTCGCTGACGAGGTGGGAGGAAGAGTCCAGGTTGTGGAGCTGTTTGTGGGGAGCTTGGGCGGTCCCGGGTCGGGCGCTGAGAGCTTCATCGAGATGATGACGACCAACGCAACACGGATAGCTTCGGCGCTGGCAGACTGAGCATCGTGGAGTGGTGGTTAGCGCCTTTTGAGCTTGGTTTTCAACAGCGTGCGCTGATCGGTGGGATGCTTGCCGCTCTGATGGCCTCGACTGTGGGGACGTGGTTAGTACTGCGGGGGATGAGCTTCTTCGGGGACGCCTTCGTCCACGGTGTCATCCCTGGGGTCGCAGCCGCGGTCGTCCTCGACATCAACCCACTCCTGGGAGCTGCCGTGGCGGCAGCCATCATGGTTTTTGCCATTGAGTTGGTGCAGCGCAAGACCGTGCTCGGCGAGGACACCTCCATTGGACTGTTGTTTGTTGGAATGCTGGCACTAGGTGTCGTGATCATTTCCCGCCTGGATTCGTATTCTGGAAGCCTCACCAGCATCCTTTTTGGTGACGCCCTCGGGGTTACCTGGGATGACATCGCCGGACAACTGGTGGTGTTGGCGATTGTGGTGATTGTGTCTGCGGTGCTCTACCGGCCGCTCATTGCCCTCAGCCTGTCTCGGGACAAAGCCGAGCTCTTGGGGATGCGACCCGGCCTCGCCCACGCGGCCCTGTTGATTCTCATTGCGCTTGCGGTTATCGGCAGTTACCAATCCGTGGGAACCCTGTTGGTATTTGGCTTGCTTGTGGGGCCTCCCGCGACCGCAAGCCTTCTCTCGCGGACAATTTCTCGCATGATGTTGATCGCCGCTCTCATCGGAGTGGTGTCGGTCTGGCTCGGTCTCACCATCAGTTACTACTGGGGAACAGCCGCGTCTGCGACGATGGCGCTTGTCCCGATTGTCTTGTTCTTTGCGGTCCTGACCGCGAAGAACTTAGTCGAATCAGCGAGAGCTCGGGTGAGCGCATGAGCGCCGTCATTTCGGGACGAGATGTCGTCGTGTTTCGCGACGGGCAGGTGGCGCTGGCTTCGTCCACCTTCACGGTCCCAGAGGCTGCCATCACCGCGGTAATCGGGCCCAATGGCAGCGGGAAGTCAACTCTCCTGCACGCTGCGACTGGTTTGTTGCCTGTAGAGGCGGGCACCCTTGAGGTGTTGGGGAAGACCCCCGTTGAGGGGCGAAACGACATTGCCTACGTCGTGCAGCACATGAACGTGAACCCTGGGATCCCGATGACAGTGCGGGAAGTGGTCTCTATGGGTCGCTACCCCACGGTGGGTTTGCTCAGGCCGCTCTCTGCGGCGGACAAAGCACTCGCCAATGACGCTATGGCTCTGCTGCGCATTGAGGACCTCGCGGATAGGCAAGTGGCCAAACTCTCGGGAGGGCAACGGCAACGAGTGTTCGTGGCCCAAGCGCTTGCGCAGGACCACACAATTTTGTTCATGGACGAGCCCCTGACGGGGCTCGACATTCAGTCAGCGCAGACCATCGATGACATCATGCACGAGGAGCCCGCCCGAGGATGCTCTGTGGTGTTCACCACCCATGACCTCGAGGAGGCTAGAGCAGCGGACCACGTCATTTTGGTGAGTGGCTATGTGGTTGCAGAGGGCGCACCCGAGGATGTCTTGACCCCAGAAAACCTGGCCAGGGCATATGGTTTGGGTCTCCTGCATCCGGAGAACACAGCTGGGCTTGGGATAATCGATGACGCCCACGACCCTCACCACACCCACGATCACGAGAAGTAGCCATGAAACGCAACACGAAGCAGCGCGAAGAAGTCTGGCAGGTCCTTGAGTCGACGCCGGAGTTTGTGAGCGCTCAAGAGTTGCATCAGAAGTTACGCAGCAGTGGGTCGACCATTGGGTTGGCCACCGTCTATCGGACACTGAACGCTCTTGCCGAGGAGGGAAGCGCTGACGCTCTCAGTATCGAGGGCGAAAACCTTTACCGCGCGTGCTCGCCGGGACACCATCACCACCTCATCTGCCGGGGATGTGGGTCGACCACAGAGATTGAGGCCGGAGAAGTGGAAGCCTGGGCCAAGTCCATTGCTGCCGAACACGGCTATGGGGATCCCCAGCACATCGTGGACATCTTTGGAACCTGCCAAAGCTGCCAATCAGGGGTTGCTCCCAGCCCGTAGAGCGCGTACAGTAGGGCTTTGGTTCAGCCACGTAGTGCTGAGTCTTGTGCGCACAGAAGCCCCTCTTCGGAGAAAAGCCTCTGATTGCGTGCCGACAAGTGACCTTGGGTAGGGCAGTAGTCCTACGGTAGTGATAACAGGAGGAAACATGGCAGCAGTCTGCCAAGTGACCGGAGCCATCCCTGGTTTTGGACACAACATTTCACACTCGCACCGCCGCACGAAGCGTCGGTTCGATCCCAACATCCAAAAGAAGACGTACTTCGTTCCTTCTTTGAAGCGCAAAGTGACGTTGACGCTCTCCGTCAAGGGAATCAAGACCATTGATGCCCGCGGCATCGAGTCTGTCGTCGCCGAGCTTCTCGCCCGTGGGGAGAAAATCTAATGGCTAAAGCACAAGACGTTCGCCCCATCATCAAGCTTCGTTCCACCGCTGGCACGGGCTACACCTACGTCACCCGTAAGAACCGTCGTAACGATCCTGACCGCCTGGTCTTGAAGAAGTACGACCCCGTAGTGCGCAAGCACGTTGAATTCCGCGAGGAGCGATAAGCATGGCTAAGAAAAGCAAGATTGCGCGCAACGAACAGCGCAAGGTGATTGTTGAGCGTTACGCCGAGAAGCGTCTCGAGCTCAAGAAGGCACTGGTTGACCCCAACGGCACCGACGAGTCGCGCGAAGCAGCTCGTCTGGGACTGCAGAAGCTTCCTCGCAACGCGTCGCCCGTTCGCGTTCGCGGACGTGACGCCATTGATGGACGCCCTCGTGGTTTCCTGAGCAAATATGGCGTTTCCCGTGTCAGATTCCGCGAAATGGCACACCGGGGCGAATTGCCGGGCATTACGAAGTCCAGCTGGTAACTTTTTTGGTGGCTCGGGAGTGATTCTGGGCCGAGCCGAAATACCTACCAAGTCCGAGGAGGACATTGTTATGAATCGCTCAGAACTTGTTGCAGCAGTTGCTGCGCACACTGGCCACAGCCAGGCAGCAGTGAACGGCGTCGTTGACGCTATCTTCACCGTGGTGTCCAAGGAAGTTGCCCAGGGCAACAAGGTCACCATTCCCGGTTGGGTTTCCTTTGACCGCACCCACCGTGCGGCTCGCATGGGACGCAACCCCCAGACCGGTGCAACGATCCATATTGCTGCATCCAAGAGTGTCAAGGTTTCTGCTGGTAGCAAGCTAAAGGCTGCTGTCAAGTAGTTTCCCCGCAACTCACGCATCAGGGACGACCACTGTTGGTCGTCCCTGATGTCGTTAACGCCTGAGTAAGCGCCTTCAGTCCCCTCGCCTACACTTTTGACGTGACAACTCGGTGGCCCCTCTCCCTCGTGGGCGTGCTCTCCCTCCTCACGGGCGGAATGCTGGTTGCGTTGATGGTGGGCCTCGCTGTGGGAGGCGGGGCAGACCCGTTGCTCCTGGTCGATCCCGGTGACGCTGTTCGCTACGGGATCCCCACCGCTAAGGCGCTGGTCCATCTGGGTGCGGCTCTCGCGGTGGGCGCTCTGATGATGGCTGCGTTTGCGCTGAGCCCTCGCGACCCGGGGTTTGATGTTTCTTTGGTGGTGGCAGCTATCGGGGCCGCACTGATGACCCTCGCCTCAGCTGCGAGCGCGTTCTTTACTTTCTTGGCGATATATCTGGAGCCGGTGGCTCTCACCCAGCAGTTCGGGGACATTCTGTGGCTGTTTGTGCTGGAGACAGAGATTGGTCGGGCCTGGCTGATCTCCACGATGCTCTCCGCCACCGTCACGGTGTTGGCTCTGCTGGTTCGCTCGCACACGGGGGTTTTCTTTGCGGGTTTGGTTGCGGTGGCATCGCTCTGGCCTCTGGCGGAGCTCGGTCACGCGGCCGGCACGGCCAACCACGAGGCGGCAGTGAGTGCGTCCTTCACCCACAGCGTTTTTGCCGCAATGTGGGTCGGTGGACTGGCCATGGTGGCAATCTTTGGCTGGATGTCCTCCCAGAAGGCACTACCGTTCTCGAACGTCTTTCGCAGGTTCTCCACTATCGCCCTGGTGAGCTTTGCCGTTGTGGCCACTTCTGGAGCCACCAACGCCTGGTTGCGAGTGGGCGAGGTCCAGGGCCTGTTTACCCCCTACGGGGCTCTCGTGGTGGCGAAAGTGGTCACGCTGGCACTTCTGGGAACCATGGGTGCGCTGTATCGGATGCGACTCATTCGGCGACTGGAGGACACCGGTGTGGGTCCCGCATCGATCACGCTGCGCTTGGTGGGAGCGGAGCTGGCTCTAATGGGAATCGCCTCGGGGCTCGCCAGCGCTTTGGCGAGAACGCAAACCCCGGTTCCTCAGGTTCCCTCGACAGAGATTGCCCAAGCCACTCCTGCAGAAATTCTGACCGGGGAACCCCTGCCGCCAGAGTTCACCTGGGGCCGAGTGTTCACCGAGTGGCAATTCGATGTGGTCTGGGTGCTCGCAGTCTTGTTTGGAATCCTGTTCTATGTCTGGGGTCACGTTCGCTTAGCGAAGCGGGGTGACACGTGGCCTATTTCTCGGACCATCATGTGGGTGTCGGGAATGGTCATTTTGGGACTGTCGACCAATTCTGGGCTCGCGGTCTACGGGAGCTATCTCTTCAGTATTCACATGGTGGCCCACATGTTGCTTTCGATGGCTGTCCCGTTGCTGTTGGTGCTGAGCGCACCGGTAACGCTGGCGTCACGAGCGATCGCTGCCCGTAAGGACGGGTCCCGGGGTGCCAGGGAATGGATTCTTACGGCCGTTCACTCCCGATACCTGGCGATTCTTGGACACCCGCTGGTTGCGGCTGTCATCTTTGCGATATCGCTGATCGTGTTCTACTACTCACCCCTGTTTGAATG
>JAQBZV010000039.1 GCA_027728145.1 Actinomycetota bacterium
AAGGCACCAGTCTTCCGTCATGGCTCAGAAGAAAATCACCCTGAAATCGCTGTTGAAGGGACCACTTCCGTACGTTCTGGTGGGTTCCCTCATCGTGGTGATTGGTATTTCGTTGCTGACGGCGAGTGGTTTCCGTCCGGTGAGCACCCAGGAGGGGCTGGAGCTCCTGAAGGACAACCAGGTTCGCTCGGTCACCATCATTGATGGTGAGCAACGCGTGGACATGGAATTGCGCTCCGGGTTTGGCGATCTTGGCTCCCAGGTGCAGTTCTACTACGTGGCACCGCGCGGTGAAGAAATCATTGCCGCGGTCGCCAACTCCGATGTGGGGGAGTTCACCGATGAGGTTCCCCAGACCAACTGGTTTGTGTCCCTGTTGGGACTCATGCTGCCCTTTGTCATCATCGGTTTGATCTTCTGGTTCTTGCTCTCCAGCATGCAGGGAGGAGGGTCGCGCATCATGCAGTTCGGGAAGTCCCGAGCAAAGCTGGTGTCGAAAGAAACTCCCTCGGTGACTTTTGCGGATGTCGCCGGTGCTGATGAGGCCATCGAGGAGCTCCACGAAATCAAGGAGTTCCTGAAGGACTCGGAGAAGTTCTTGAAAGTCGGCGCTCGAATCCCCAAGGGCGTCCTTCTGTATGGGCCCCCAGGAACAGGAAAGACTCTGCTTGCGCGAGCCGTCGCCGGTGAAGCAAATGTCCCGTTCTACTCAATTTCCGGCTCCGATTTCGTCGAAATGTTTGTCGGTGTGGGGGCCTCCCGCGTTCGAGACCTTTTCACCCAGGCCAAAGAGAACGCTCCGGCCATCATCTTTGTCGATGAAATCGACGCTGTCGGTCGACACCGTGGGGCTGGCATGGGGGGCGGCCACGATGAGCGTGAGCAGACCCTGAATCAGCTCCTTGTCGAAATGGATGGTTTTGACCCCAAGACCAACGTGATTCTCATTGCGGCGACAAACCGTCCCGACATTTTGGACCCGGCGCTGCTGCGCCCGGGACGATTTGACCGCCAGATTCAAGTGGATGCCCCCGACATGAAGGGTCGCCAGAAAATTCTGGAAGTCCATGCCCAAGGTAAGCCCATGGCTAAGGGCGTCGACCTGGCAGTTCTGGCCCGCAAAACTCCGGGCTTCACCGGTGCTGACCTTGCCAACGTGCTGAACGAAGCCGCACTTCTGACCGCGCGAGAAAATGCCACCAAGATCACCAATGAGCTTCTCGATGAAGCGGTCGATCGTGGAATGGCGGGGCCACAAAGACGCACCCGAGTGATGAGCGATAAAGAGCGGCTGGTGACGGCGTATCACGAGGGTGGTCACGCCCTGGCAGCCGCTGCGATGCGCAACACCGACCCGGTGACGAAGGTGACCATCCTTCCCCGAGGCCGAGCTCTCGGATACACCATGGTTTTACCCCTGGACGACAAGTATTCGGTTACCAGAAATGAATTGCTTGACCAGCTCGCCTATGCGATGGGTGGGCGTGTGGCGGAAGAAATCGTGTTTCACGATCCGACCACCGGCGCCTCCAACGATATTGAGAAAGCCACGGCCATTGCCCGCCGCATGGTGACCGAATATGGCATGAGTACTGACCTTGGTGCGGTAAAGCTCGGGCAGGCCAGCGGTGAGGTCTTCCTCGGTCGAGACATGGGACACCAGCGGGATTACTCGGATGCGGTGGCGGAGGCCGTCGATACTGAGGTCCGCAAAATTATCGATCACGCTCACACCGAGGCGTGGACGGTGTTGATGGAAAACCGGGCCATCCTCGACCGGCTGGCTACGGAGTTGTTGGAAAAAGAAACACTGGATCACACCCAGCTCGCCACCATTTTCAAGGGTGTGAAACAACTTCCCGAGCGTCCGGTGTGGCTCTCCAGCGGTGAGCGCCCGCCCTCCACAAAAGGCCCCGTCAAGGTGCCCGCGCGGAAGGTCACCCCAGCGCCGAAGACCACCAAAAAGCCCACCATCAAAAAGCCGGCCGCGCGAAAAGCCGTTGCGAAGAAACCAGCACCGACAGCGGCAGCGCGAAAGCCCTCCACTGGGTCGACCCCAAAGCGTCCCCGTGGATAGCGAGGCCATCAAGAAGGCTGTGGCGGACATCCTTGTTGCGGTGGGGGAAGACCCCACCCGAGAGGGTCTCGTCACCACACCCGACCGAGTTGCGGAGCTTTTTGGCGAGCTCTATTCGGGCGTGGGCGTCGATCCGGTGAGCGTATTACGTGACGCCACAGAAGTTCCTGCTGGAGAGTCGGAGAGAGGCGAGATGGTCGCGCTGCGCGACATCTCGTTTGTTTCTCTGTGCGAGCACCACCTGTTGCCTTTCGAGGGTCACGCCAGTGTGGTGTACGAACCTGGTTCCGCGATTGTGGGGCTTGGCACCCTGGCAACCCTCGTCGAGGTGACAGCGAAGCGACCCCAGCTTCAGGAGCGGGTGGGCGAGATGGTCGCTCAGGCTCTCGTCGCGTCCGGCGTTGCCACGGGTGCTCTCGTTCTTGTGTCTGCCGTCCACGGATGTGTGGCCTATCGAGGTCCCAAGCAGCGCCTCACCACGGTGACGGTCGCGACAGAAGGGTCCCTCTCGCAGGAGAACAAGCGGTACGAAGCTCTGCTCCTGGCTGGAGGCGAGGACTGGGCGTGAAAAGTCCCCGCCGGCCTGAATTGTGGGGGGTGGTGAACGTCACTCCCGACTCCTTCAGCGATGGTGGCCTTTTTCTCGGAGCTGAGGCCGCAACTGCCCACGCACTTGAGATGGTGGAGCAGGGGGCCTCGGTTATCGATGTGGGGGGAGAGTCCACCAGACCGGGTGCAGCGAGGGTTACTCCCGAGGAGGAAATAGCGCGCGTCATTCCGGTCGTGACCGCACTGGCTCACGCGGGGGTGGTGGTCAGTATCGACACCATGCGCGCATCAACCGCTGCGGTCGCTGTTGATGCGGGCGCCCGCATCATCAATGACGTCTCCGGTGGGCTTGCTGATCCAGAAATGTTTGCCGCTGTTGCGGCGTGTGATGCGGAATATGTGCTCATGCATTGGCGTGGCCACAGCGATCAGATGGACTCACTGGCGACCTATGACGATGTTGTCAGCGAGGTTTCTGCTGAAATACATGCGCGGGTGATCGCAGCAACCGAGGCCGGAATTGATACCGCGCGAATCATCGTTGACCCGGGTTTGGGATTCGCCAAGACGCCGGCCCACAACTGGTCACTGTTGCCTCACCTCAGTGACCTTGCGCCGGCTGGACTGCGAATGGTGGTGGGGGCCTCACGGAAGCGCTTCCTCGGTGAACTTATGCCCGGTGATCACGAACCGTCAGAGCGTGACGGAGTGTCGGCGGCCCTGGGTGTCCTGCTGGCAGAGGCTGGCGTGTTTGCTCTTCGAGTGCACAATGTGAGCGCGCATCGAGAAGCTTTGGATGTCTGGCAGGCTTTCCACGAGGAGGGAGCATCGTGAGAGACCTGATCACCATCGAGGGTATTGAAGCCTTTGGCTACCACGGTGTCTTTCCTGAGGAGCGGCGAGAAGGTCAGACGTTTATCGTCGATGTCGAAATCCACACCTCCCTGGGGGATGCTGCCCAGAGTGATGACGTTGCGCACACGGTGGACTACGGTGTTGTCGCCAACAGGGTTGCCAACATCATTCAGGGAGAACCGGCCAACCTCCTAGAAACGGTGTGCGATCGCATCCTCGCGATGGTGCTGTCCTTGGAGCGGGTAGAGGCTGCGCGCGTGACGGTTCACAAGCCGGGAGCACCGATTCAAGTTCCGTTCTCTGATGTGTCCGTCACCATGCACAGAGAGGCAGGCTCCCGATGAGTGAGGACACCTGGGTGTCCTGTGTTGTAGCGCTGGGGACAAACCTCGGTGACCGCCACGACATCGCCTTTCGAGCACTGGCTGATATTGCGGCCACCGAGGGTTTCCGAGTGACAGGCTCCTCCTCGCTGCACGAGACAGTGGCATTGGGGCCCGATGGCCCGAACCCCGAGGCTCCCAGCTATGTCAACCAGGTGATTTGCGTGGAGAGTGGATGGTCGGCAGAGAAAACCCTGGAGCACCTCATGGCGATTGAGCGACGTCACGGCCGTGAGCGCACCGGCGAGAAATACGCTGACCGGACCCTGGATTTGGACCTCATTGTGTATGGCGATCGGGTGAGTGATGACCCGGTTGTCACCACTCCTCACCCTCGGGCCCATGAACGCCGGTTCGTTCTGGAGCCGTGGAGTGAGCTTGATCCCGATGCCGAAATTCCTGGCCGGGGCCCGATCGCTGACCTGCTTGCCGGATTGCCCGCTGACCCGTCATGAGTCACACCTCGGGATCAGCGCTCCTGATCGGAATCCTTATCGGTGGGGTTCTCGGGTGGGCTGGACAGTGGCTATTGGTTGTGTCGGGAAACCCAGCACTTGTTCCCCCAGTCACCTGGGGAGCCGCTCTCGGAGCACTCGGTCCCGTGCTGTTGGCCCTAGCCTGGCCGATTAGAAGCCACGTGCGTGGGGAGAACCTCAAGCCCCCGGTGGATCCTTTTTATGCAACCAGGGTCGTGGTTCTTGCCAAAGCGGGGTCGCTTGCGGGTTCTGCCCTGACAGGCGTGGGAGTGGGGTTTCTCGTGTTTTTTGCCACCCGACCGGTGGTGTCCTCCGATGCTCTATGGCCCAGTATCGTGGCGGTCGCAGGCGCCCTAGTGTTGGGGGTGAGTGCGTTAATCGTGGAACGCTGGTGCACGCTTCCTCCTGACTCTTCCGAGGGGGCGGGCGACGCGGTGCCAGAAGGAGAAATGTCGTGAGTGAGCAGGACACAGCGTGGCAACCAATTAGCCCGCGGTATCGGGTGGAAGCGCTCGTCCACACCCTCGGTGGCTCCCTCATTCCGCTGGGTATTGCAAGCACACCGCTGTGGATAGGGGAGCCCTCCCTTGACTGGCTGTCCTGGTATGCACTCGCGGGAACGGTCGCGGTCATTGCTGTAGTCGTGGGCTTTATCCCACGGAGGGTGCGGGCATATGGCTACGCGCTTCGTGCCGATGATTTGGTGTTCCGCCGAGGAATCTTTTTCCAGCGGCAGGTCGCGGTCCCTTACGGACGCCTGCAGCTCGTGGATGTGTCGAGGGGGCCACTCTCCCGCCTGTTGGGTCTCTCAGAGTTACGTTTGGTCACTGCCGCTGCCGCCACAGGAGTCACCATTCCCGGACTCCCACTGCCGAGCGCGGAAGAGCTTCGAGATCGTCTCATCGCGGTTGCGGAAACCAGGCGGGCGGGCCTCTAGGCATGCCGGCCGCTGTGTTGCGCAGCGCCGCAGACCTTCGCGGCGGTGAGTGGTTTCGTTTGCACCCCCTCACGCCGGTACTGCAGGGCGGAGTAGTTCTTCTGGGTCTTGCCGGAGCGGGCTTAGCGGCACTCTGGGAAACAGTCATTCTGCGGAGCATCCTGGTTTTCGCTGGCGTGGAGGAGGATGACGAACTGAGCGGTATTGCTCTCCTCATCGCTGACTCCCTGGTGCTGGTGTTTCTGGGTGCCCTCGCGGTCGTCGGGGTGTCTGCACTGGTGTTTTGGTTCCAGTGGCGTGTCCATGTGGTGCGAATGGACGACGACGTGTTGGAAGTGAAGAAGGGCGTCATCGCCAAGTCTTCTCGTCGCGCTCGGCGCGACCGGATCAACACGATTGGGGTGAGGCGCCCGCTGATCCCTCGTCTGCTCGGGCTTGCGAAGCTTGATATTCAAGCCGCTGGGAGCGACGCCAACGTGGTTCTTGCCTACTTGCCCTATAGCGTCGCCACGGCCGTGCGCCGCGAAATCTTGCAGACCCCGAAAGCCACGGATGACGAGAGCGAACCCGACCCGCAGGTTGTGACGCGGGAACTCGAAGTCTCACTGTTTCGGTACCTGGCGTCCCTCGTCGTCAGTGTGGAGACGATTTTCTTCGGCGCCGGCTTCGTGGGGACAATCATTGCGGCGCTCACCGCCGAGGAGCTTGTTGCCTGGCTCGGACCTATCGCTGTGGTCTTTGGCTACGTGGTCTACCTTGCTGACCGCTTCTTTCGGGTGGGGAATTTCGTAGTCGACTCGATTGAAGGAGACGTGCGGGTGTCCTTGGGCCTGCTCTCCACCAGCGTGGAGACGATTCCCCCCGCACGAATTCACGCCCTGCAGATTTCCCAACCCTGGCCGTGGAAGCTCTTGGGTTGGTGGCGGGTCGATGCAAACCTGGCCTCGTCCCCTGGTTCCGCAAATAAGAAGACCCCCGCACACACGCTGCTACTGCCGGTTGCCACCACCCAGGAAATGATGCGCATGGTGGAGCTGTGTCTTCCAAGCCTTCGGGAGGACACCTCAATGGCCCAGGTCATGACCCTCCTTCACTCACCCCATTCACACTGGGTGGCACGAGGTCTCGATGAGCGCTCCCTGGTCCGAGCGTCACCCCTGGCGCGCTATCGAATTCCCCTGAGCGCCGGCGTCACGGGGAGCGCGGTTATTGCGAGTGTGGTCGCACTTCGGTGTGGCCGCTGGATATCCAAGCTGGCCTTGATCCCGGTGCCGCGCATTCAAAGCTCCAGTGTGTCTCAAGGGCCGTGGCATCGGGCCCTGGGGCTGTCGAGTTTTGCGCTGGAAAGCGTCGAGGGGCCGGTGTCCACTCGTGTTCTTGGCCTCTCGAGTGAGGACGCGAGAGGATGGTGGGACACTGTTCAGGCGCTTGTTGTGAGTGCAGTGGACGACACGACACCGAAGCGGCGCGGGCGAAGGACAAAGGCGTGAATTCGACAAGGCTCGGAGTTGGGGTCATCGGAGCAGGTCGAGTGGGCCCGCTGATTGCGGCTGCGCTTGTGCGCGCTGGCCACAGCTTGGTGGGAATCACTGCGCCCTCTGAGGGCGACACAGATCGCGTTGAGGCAATCCTGCCGGGCGTTGTCTATGCCGACCCTCTTGAAATTCTGGAGCGAAGCGAACTCGTCGTGCTGGCACTCCCCGACCAGGAATTGCCCGGCTTTATCGAGGGCGTCAGCCTTCAGAACGCTTGGAGCTCCGGACAACTCGTGGCGCACACCTCCATCACCCACGGCCTCGGCGTTCTCGATAGTGCTCGGGCTCAGGGCGCAATACCGCTCGCTTTGCACCCGCTGATGGAGTTCACCGGGACGAGCATCGATCTCACCCGGATGTCCGGGGCATGGTGTGTGATCAGTGCCCCCGCCGTTGCCGAGCCGATCGCCAGTGCGCTCGCGGTCGAGATGGGGATGGAACCACTGGTGGTGGGCGAAGACAAGCGACCCGAGGTGGCCTCTGCCATCGCCTTGGCAACAAGCTTTTCCCACACCACGATTCATGAGGCGGCAAGCCGCCTCAAAGCGGCCGGCATCGATAACCCCGGGGTGGTCATGCAGCCGCTCGTGAACTCGAGTATTGAAAATGCCCTCAGGCTGTTTGCGGGGAATGAGCGTGAGCTCGGAGGGGCCGACTGATGCCGGCCATCATCCATTCCCTGGAGGAGCTCCGAGGGATTCTTGACAGCTGGCGGAGTGCTGGAGAGACCGTGGCGCTGGTTCCCACGATGGGCTCGCTCCATGAAGGACACAAGGCTCTGGTGCGGGAGGCGGCGACCCACGCTGATCGCTGTGTGGTCAGTATTTTTGTGAACCCTCTGCAGTTTGGTGCTGGCGAGGACTTCGAGGAGTATCCCCGCTCGCTGGCGGCTGATGAGGTGTTTCTTGCCGACACCCTGGTCGACGTTATTTTTGCTCCGGGCACCGAGGTGATGTATCCCGAGGGGCCCAAGGAGGCGCCGACTCTGAGCGCTAGAGACGTCGGTGACACCTTTGAGGGTGCATCCCGCCCGGGACATTTTGATGGTGTGCTCACGGTGGTGAGACGACTGTTCGATTATGTGAGCCCCGATGTGGCGGTGTTTGGGCTCAAGGATGCGCAACAGGTCTTTGTGGTGCGCCAGATGGTGGACACACTAGGTCTTCCCCTCCGGATAGTCGAGGTTGACACAGTTCGAGACGCGGATGGTCTTGCTCTCTCCAGCCGCAACGCTCATTTGAGTGACACCGAGAGGGTTCACGCTCGAGAAATTCCCCGCGCGCTGGATGAGGCGCAAAATACCTCGAGCGCCCGAGAGGCCCTTGAAGTTGCCCGGGGCATCCTCGACGCCGCTCCCGAGCTG
>JAQBZV010000040.1 GCA_027728145.1 Actinomycetota bacterium
CTTTGTTGCGGGTGTGGGCACCGGGGGAACCCTCACGGGAACAGGACAGGTGCTCAAGGAGAGAAAGCCCGGACTCCGAGTAGTCGGTGTTGAGCCTTTAGAGTCTCCCCTGCTGAATGGCGGCGAGGCTGGTCCCCACAAAATTCAGGGAATCGGTGCGAACTTTGTGCCCGCAATTTTGGATCGCGAGGTCTACGACGAGGTTCTGGATGTCACCAGCCAGCAGGCTGTGGACATGGCTCGACGTCTCGGAGCTGAGGAGGGAATCCTCGGAGGTATATCTTCCGGCGCGACAGCCCATGCTGCCGTGGAGTTGGCGAAGCGCCCTGAACTTTCTGGTTCGACTATCGTCGTAATTCTGGCAAGCTTTGGTGAGCGTTATCTCTCCACCGTTCTGTATGAGGGCCTCGATACCTAATATGACTCACTCCACTCGCATGGGCGAAGACATCGCCGCGGTGCGAGACCGCGACCCTGCCGCGCGGAACTCTCTGGAAGTGTTTTTGACTTCTCCCGGTGTTCACGCTCTGTGGTGGCATCGCGTGGCGTGCTGGTTGTGGCGGTGGGAGTGGTTCCTCATTGCTCGCGTCATCTCCAACATCGCTCGGACCTTTACTGGGATCGAGATTCATCCAGGTGCCACTATTGGACGGCGAGTGGTCATCGATCACGGGATGGGTGTCGTGATCGGGGAGACCGCCACGGTGGGAGACGACTGCTTGATCTATCACGGTGTGACGCTCGGGGGAAAAGTTGCGCAGGCCCGAGAAGAATGTCAGGGTCGCCGCCACCCCGCGGTCGGAAACAACGTGACTATTGGGTCGGGTGCCACACTCTTGGGCCCCATCACCATTGGTGAGGGCGCCACCATTGGCGCTATGTCGGTCGTTCTGGACGATGTTCCTGCGGGTGCCCTTGCGGTGGGTATTCCGGCGAAAATCAAGAAGAGAAGCAAGCGCGCGTAGGCTTTCCCCATGTTGAAACAGGTGAGCCGTCTCACCCTGGGCCCGCTCGCCAGGGGGCTGTTTCGCGCCAAAATTGTGGGTCGCCGAAATGTTCCGAAGACGGGTCCGGTGATTCTCGCGAGCAATCACTTGTCCTTCATCGACAGCGTGGTGATTACCTTGTTTGCCCCCAGGCCGGTGTCCTTCCTCGCCAAAGACAGCTATTTCACGGGTACAGGCATCACAGGGTTTTTGTCGCGACACTTTTTTCGCAGCATTGGGGCAATCCCGGTGACACGGGGCGTCGGGCAAGCGGCTCAAGACGCTCTGGACGCAGGATTGAATCTCCTGCACGAGGGTGAAGCTTTCGCGATTTATCCCGAGGGCACGCGGTCCAGAGACGGGCGGCTGTATCGCGGAAAGACTGGCGTCGCGTGGCTCGCCCTGAATGCCGGAGTCCCGGTAATCCCGGTTGCCCTCACGGGGACGGACAAGGTTCAGCCGATCGGAACGAAAGGCATACGTCCCGCGAAGGTCACCATCCAGTTTGGCGAACCCTTGGATTTGTCCCGTCACGGAAAAGCAGATTCGGGGAGAGCGAGACGCCACGCCACCGATGAAGTGATGGACGCTATCGCGGCCCTGTCAGGGCAGCAGCGCGCGGGCGAGTACAACGAACCTCCCGCCGCGACGTTCGCGGAGAAGGTCCGTCGGACTTTCCGTGGGCGTGGAGAGCTTTAGGCCGGATCAGCTGGCTGTGAGGCCGCGGTCTCCTCGACCTGCTTGCGAACATCGTCCATGTCGAGGCCTTTCACCGCGGTGATGACTTCTTCCAGCGCGGGAGCGGGGAGGGCGCCAGGCTGCGAAAACACCAGGATTCCATCGCGGAATGCCATCAGAGTGGGGATGGACCGGATGTTGGCGGCCTGCGACAGTGTGGGCTGCGCTTCCGTGTCTACCTTGCCAAATGTGACGTCGGGGTGTTCGTTGCTGGCGGCTTCGTAGACCGGAGCGAACCCCACACAGGGGCCGCACCAGGCAGCCCAGAAATCAACGAGGGTGATTCCGTCCGAGGTGACGGTCTTTTCAAAGTCTTCGTGGGTGAGATCAACAGTGGGCATAAGGGGTCCTTTCGTGTCCCAGCCACGATACCCCATGGGGTATCCGAGCGAAAGTTGTGTTCGCCGTGCGCGGACCCAGGAGAACCTCTCGTAGTAGGACAAGAACAAAAAGTGGGTGTCCCTGTGCCCCTCGATGGTGTCTGGCGCCAATCACCCTGGAGCAATCCAGAGGATGAGCGTATTCTGTGCTCAGGTTTCTAGCATTAGGCAGGAGCATGTCATGACGGTCACCACCGATATTCCCCGGTCCCAGAAGAATTTTGTGCCGAGCGAAGAACTGCAGCTCGACACTGCCGCGCTGGGCAAAGAACTCCTCGGTCGCTGGGCAGAGGTTCGTCTGCGCGCGAGAGCGGTCTGCGAGCGTCCCGAGATGTGGAAAATCGAAGGCCAACCGATTGCTGAGCACCGCGAGCGTGTGCTGGAGCAGCTGTCCCACCTCGTGGACGCGGGTGGCGTCCTGCTGTCCTTCCCCGAGAGCGTGGGAGGAAAAGCAAATCCCGGTGGAAATATTGCCAACTTTGAGCAGCTTGTTCTGGCGGATCCTTCTCTGCAAATCAAGTCGGGAGTCCAGTGGGGACTTTTTGGCGCAGCGGTGATGCATTTAGGAACTGAAAAGCACCACCTCAAGTTCCTGCCGGGAATCATGTCGCTGGAAACACCGGGGTGCTTCGCGATGACCGAGACCGGTCATGGGTCTGATGTCGCATCGATTGCGACTACAGCCACTTATGACGAGACGTCACGAGATTTCATCCTCCACACACCCCATCGGGGTGCGTGGAAGGACTACATCGGTAACGCCGCCCTGCACGGGAAAGCCGCAGTTGTCTTTGCCCAGTTGATTGTCGGCGGCGAGAACCACGGTGTTCACGCGCTGTATGTCCCGCTGCGTGACGAGAACGGCTTCCTGCCGGGAATCGGCGGAGAAGACGATGGTCCCAAGGGGGGTTTGAACGGCATCGACAACGGTCGCCTCCACTTCACGAAGGTGCGGGTGCCCCGGGAAAATCTGCTCGATCGGTATGGGTCGGTCGATGAGAATGGCGTGTACTCCTCCCCTATTGAGAGTCGTGGCCGTCGCTTCTTCACCATCCTCGGCACGCTCGTTCAAGGTCGCGTCTCACTAGTGGGGGCTGTCTCTGTGGCGTCTCAACTCGCCATGACCATCGCGGTCAAGTATGCGGTTGTCCGTCGCCAGTTCCCCGTTCCAGGAACCGACTCCGAACAGGTGCTGCTGGACTACCAACAACACCAGCGTCGACTTTTGCCTCGCCTGGCTAACGCCTATGCGATGACGTTTGCTCAGGACGAGCTTCTGAACATTTTCCACGACGTCTTCAGCGGTGCGAGGGACACCGAAGAGGAACGACAGGACCTCGAGACTTTGGCTGCAGCCCTCAAGCCCTATGCCAGTTGGTCAGCCTTGGATATTGTCCAGGCCGCTCGGGAGGCTTGTGGTGGCCAGGGGTACTTGGCGGAAAACAGGCTTTCGACCCTGCACGGAGACCTCGATGTGTATGTCACGTTTGAAGGTGACAACACTGTCCTGTTGCAGCTTGTCGCAAAGCGACTGCTCGGAGATTATGCGCAACAGTTCAAGGGTGCCGACTTTGGAACGATGGCCGGGTACTTGGCTGATCAGGTCGGTGACGCAGCCTTCAACCGCTCCGGTTTGCGCAGGCTTGCACAAAATGTCGCAGACTTTGGCTCCACCGCCCGGTCAATTGGCTATGTGCGAAGCACGGCGTCGCAGCGGCAGCTGCTGATTGATCGCGTCCACAGCATGGTCGCGGAAGTGGCAGATCACCTCAAGCACTCCAGCAGGTTGCCTCCCGAGGAAGCAGCAGCTCTGATGAACAAGCACCAAAGTGCTCTCATCGACGCAGCGTGGGCTCACGCAGAGCTGGTGGTGTGGGAAGCCTTCACTCACGCAGTGGATCGCCTCGACGAGGGCCCCAACAAGCAGATCATGCGGTGGTTGCGCGATCTTCACGGATTCACCCTTATTGAGAAGCACCGTGATTGGTATCTGATGAAGGGGCGCCTGAGTGCTCACCGCGCGGAGGCGATTACGAACTACATCAATCACCGCCTGCTCCCGCGCTTGCGTCCTCACGCCCTCGATCTCGTGGACAGTTTTGGGTTGACTGAGGACCTTATTAGGGCTCCCATTGCCCTCGGCGAGGAGCAGGAACGCCAAGAAGAGGCACGAGCTTACGAAAAGGGCTTAGCGTAAGAGAATGACTCCCTCCACTGGCTGGGCTCTCGTGGGCGCTCAGTTTGGTTTGCTCGCGGCTCTCATCATTCTCCCCGCCGGTGACCTGTGGTCGAGGGGTGTGGTGTCGCTCGGCGCCGGAGGCGTCCTCCTGGTGGGAGGTTTCGTGGCGGCAGCGCTTGCAGGGCTGCGGCTGGGACCGAGCCTGACCCCTCTCCCTATCCCGAAAGACGATGGGGAGTTGGTGACCTCTGGTTTTTATCACTTTGTGCGACACCCCATTTATACGGGCGTGTTGCTGGCCGGTGCCGGTCTCGTGGTTGCCCAGGCGTCGCTTGGCCACATCGTCGGGTGGGCTGCTCTCTGGGGTGTGTTGACGCTGAAGGCGCTGGGAGAGGAAAGGATGCTGTCGGATAAGTACGACGGCTACGGGGAGTATTTGGCGCGCACGGGGCGGTTCTTTCCGAAGTTCAAGCGGTTGTAACAAAAGTGGACTAAGTTCACTCAAGTCCCCCCTAGGTAGACACATTCGAAAGGACATTGTTGTGGCGAGGCGAAAGCTCACCGATGTGTCGCACCCTGACCCCCGCCTCACCGACGAGTTCTGGCTGGAGTTTGGGGATGATCCGCAGCCCCCGATGCGTCTGAAGATTTTGTATGTCACTTTTGGTGAGGTGTCCAGATCTGGTCCTGGATCGTTCAACGTAGCGAGCGTGTGTGATCGTTTGGGAATCACCTACCCGATGGTCAACCACTACTTCGGGGGCCGGGACGGTCTGCTCGCTGAGGGTGCGTTCATGGTCTACGAGCGCTATGGGGAAAGGCTGTGGGCTGCGGTGTTGGCCGCACCTCGTGACCCCCAGGCACGCCTGAAGGCGTGGATGATGGCTCAGGTCGCAGAAACTTGGACCATGGGTGGCTGGGGTCCCGTCCTCAATTATCCGCTTGCGGCGCGAGAAGTCACGTTGGAAATCGAGGCTAAGTTTCAGAAGTCGATGAACAGGATTTTTGAGTTGAATCTGGCGCGCCTCAGGGCGCTGGTGAAGGACGTGCGAGAAGACCGGGTGACTGACGTCGAGTACACGGTCGACCACTATCCTCGCGCTGAGCTGCTCACCGACCCTCATCTCCTTTCCGTCATGCCGACTGTTTCATGGTCGATTTTCGGGATGGCTGTGTGGGTGGCGGGGGAACATACTCGCGCTCAAAGAATCGGTGAGGTCGCCGAGCTCAAGCAGGTGCTGTTGGACAATCATTTTCGAACCACCGTGTCGGTGATTAAGGGCCATCCCGATAACTAAATCAAGTTCTATTTAGGTTGTTATGCTGGGGTGGTGGACTCACCGTCGGAACCCGCCGCAGTGGAATCATCCTTCTTGTTTTTCCTCAGTCTGGGGCTAGGTTCCCTCGCTCTCGTTCTTGCCGGTGTTGCTGTCTTTCTTCTCCTTCGTGGGCATGACTATTTCAAGAAAGCTAGGTATCGAAGCAACCGTGTGAGCGCGGAGTCAAACCTGGAGACTCCAGAACCGTAACTGGCGGTCCGCTCTGCTACGGTAGTGCTCGCTCACCCTTGAGGAGGCCTCTCGAGGGATTCACTAACCGCGAGGGTGAAATTTCATGATTGTTGGAGTTCCTAAAGAGCCGATTTCCGGCGAGAACCGGGTTGCCGCCACACCTGAATCTGTCAAACAGTTGGTCAAGGCCGGCCTGAAGGTCACCGTCCAGAAAGGCGCTGGCGTTGCCGCCGGATATGCCGATGACGCATACAAAGAGTCGGGCGCAACCCTGACTCCCACACTCAACGTTGCGTCCGTTGACGTTCTCGCTCACGTTCGACCGCTGGCTCCCGCGACGATCACGAAGTTGAAGAAGGGCGCAATGACGATTGGGCTTGCGTCCCCAGCATCGGAAGCGGCCTCGGTCAAGGCGTTGCGAGACCAGAAGGTTACGTCCTTCGCTCTCGAACTTGTCCCTCGGATTTCGCGCGCCCAGTCGATGGATGCGCTCACCTCGCAGGCATTGGTAGCCGGCTATCGCTGTGTGTTGGAAGCGGCGATGCGACTTCCCCGTTTCTTCCCGCTGTACATGACTGCCGCAGGAACGGTTCCGCCCGCAACGGTGTTAGTTCTCGGTGCCGGTGTCGCTGGTCTCCAGGCAATCGCCACAGCCAAGCGGCTGGGAGCCAAGGTCAATGCGTATGACGTTCGGTCTGCGTCGGCCGATGAGGTGCGCTCGATGGGTGGAACCTTCATCGAGCTCGAACTCGATGCCTCGGCAGATGGTGCCGGTGGATACGCGAAAGAGCTCGCCGCTGATCGGGTGAAGCGCCAACAGGAGCTGCTCACCCCCTATGTCACTGCAGCTGATGTCATCATCACTACTGCCGCAATTCCTGGGCGCCCAGCGCCCCGCTTGATCACCGCGAAAATGATGAAGGACATGAAGCCTGGTTCGGTCATCATTGATTTAGCCGCTGAGACGGGTGGAAACGTCGAAGGCTCCAAGCCGGGTGCGGACATCTTGGTCACGGTGGGCAAGTCAGGCGGGTCTGTCACTCTGGTCGGAATGAAGGATGTTCCCTCCTCGATGGCGTATGACGCTTCGCGCCTCTATGCAAAGAACATCTCCAACCTTCTCGAGCTGATGGTGAAGGACAAGAAGGTTCAGCCCGACTTTGAAGACGAGGTTGTGGCCGGTGCCTGCCTTACTCACGCAGGCGAAATTCGTCACGAACCCACCGCAGAAGCTCTCGCACAGGCTAAGAGCGTAGGGAAAGGCAAGAAGTAATGGAAGAGATCAAGATTCTCACCTATTTCGTCCTGGCAGTATTTGTTGGGTTTGAAGTGGTCTCCAAGGTGTCCAGCACCCTGCACACTCCTTTGATGTCGGGCGCTAACGCCATCCACGGCATCATCCTCGTGGGGTCCATCATCGTCGCCGGTCACGCCGACACGGCCTGGATGCTCGCTCTCGCTCTTCTGGCTGTCCTCATGGCCACCGTCAACTTGGTGGGTGGCTTCGTGGTGACAGACCGCATGCTGGAAATGTTCTCCGGTAAGAAGAAGGCCCAGGAAGGACAAGCCCGATGAGTCTCATTACGCCAGAGGTTGAGGCACTTCTCTACCTTTTCGCTGCTGTCGCCTTCATCCTTGCTCTCAAGGGACTCTCGTCACCGAAGTCTGCCCGCCGAGGAAACGTCATCGGTGCGGTGGGTGCCATCGTGGGTGTTGTCACCGTGTTCCTTGCGGAAGAGCTGAAAAACATCGGCTGGATTCTTATCGTGATTGGTATTGGAACCATCATTTCCATCCCCGCCTCGCGCATGGTGAAAATGACCCAGATGCCTCAGCTAGTGGCATTGTTCAACGGTGTGGGTGGTGGAGCCGCAGGAATTGTGGCCCTCCTGGAGCTCTTTGCCGCTGACTCCTTCGGTTTCCTGCTAGCAGTTGCCTTCACTGTCTTTGTCGGAAGCGTCTCGTTCTCCGGATCGGTCGTTACCTTCCTCAAGCTCCAAGAAGTGATGACCACCAGGCCCGTGCTATTCAAAGGTCAGCAGTATGTGATGGTAATTCTGACCATCGCGGCTCTTGCTGGGGCGGTCATTGTGATTCTTGACCAGAACTTTGTGGTGGCGAGCCTCTTGATGGCCGTTGGTCTCGTGATGGGCGTTCTCGTGGTGCTCCCCGTCGGTGGAGCTGACGTCCCCATCGTGA
>JAQBZV010000041.1 GCA_027728145.1 Actinomycetota bacterium
TTCCTTCTGCTGTGTACCAAGCTGCCAAAGAGGCGCTGGCAACGGGACCCGTCCTTGTCCAGGTCTTCCGCAGCGGGTTTTCTCCGGGACTGTCCTGTGCCAGTTGCAAGGTTCGAGCAACGTGTCACCACTGTGGGGGCCCCCTTCGAAAAGGTTCCGCGTCCGCTCAACCCACCTGTGCGTGGTGTGGTGTTGTCGCAAGGGCCTGGGCATGCGCCGAATGTGAAGGTCGCGATGTGGTTCCGCGCGGTCAGGGGATAGGTCGGACGATATCTGACTTGGGAAAGTCCTTCCCGTCCGTGCCGGTCATACGCTCTGACGGTGAGCATGTGGTGACGGAGGTTGGTAAGGCACCAGCGCTCGTGGTGGCAACACGGGGAGCTGAGCCGGTCACTCCTGGCGGCTATGCAGTGGTGTTGTTGCTCGATGGCGCTGCCATGCTTCAACGAGACTCGCTTGGCGCACTGGAGGAGTCCATTCAGGCCTGGGAGCACGCTATCTCGTTCGTTTCTGATGATGGCCTGTGTTACGTGACAGACCTGGAAGGGGCGCCTGCCATGGCACTCGCAGCCGGCAATTGGACAGCCTTGCTGCGCCACGAGTTGACACAGCGGGGCGCACTGAAGTTGCCTCCCACTGTGCGCATCGCCTCACTGTCAGGACCCTCAGGGGATGTTGACGCAATTCGGACGACGCTTACCGAGCTTTCCCCGAACATCGATGCGCTGGGACCGGTCCCGACAGGTGACGGGAACGTGATGGCCGTTGTTCGTTTTCCCTATGCCCTGGGAGAGCGCGTGACAACGGAACTCGTTGCGTGGCGCCAACGACTGGCGAGTGGGCCGAGGCGAAATGCAACAGAGCGCGTGAAAATTGTGGTCGATGACCCGCTCGCGCTCGACGCGCTCTCCGGTGAGTGAGCTGACCGGACCGGGGGAGCCTTACTAGGCTCTGTGGAATGCGCGTTGTGTTCGCTGGAAGTCCTGCGGTTGCTGTTCCCACGTTGCGGGCACTTGCAGAATCGGACCATGAGCTCGTGGGTGTTCTGACCCAGCCAGCGCGACCTGTCGGCCGCAAGCGGCTCCTCACGGAAACACCGGTCTCGCTGGTGGCTGGGGAGCTCGGGGTACCCGCTGCAACACCCGACTCGGCAGAGGGTCTTGTGGAAGCGGTAGGGCGTTGGAGTCCAGATATTGCCATTGTCGTCGCCTACGGGCGGATGCTGAGCGAGCGCGAGCGGGACAGCGTCCCTGGCGGGTGGTGGAACGTTCACTTTTCTCTGTTGCCGCGCTGGCGTGGGGCAGCCCCGGTGCCGTATTCCCTTGCCGCGGGTGACACCGAGACGGGCCTCACCATCTTTCGCATAGAAGAGGGTCTCGATACAGGGGTAGTTGCCGCGACCGTGGCACACCCCATCGCTCCTCACGACACAACGTCAACCCTGCTGGCAAAACTGGCAGACATCGCACCCAGCGCCGTGTTGAGCGTGCTGGAGGACTGTCAGTCCGGCACTCTGTCCACGACGGATCAACGTGGGGAGCCTACCTATGCGGCGAAGCCCTCACCGGAGGTGGGGGAGCTTTGCTGGGGGAATCACGCAGAACAGCTCTACAACTCCCTGCGCGCTTGGGGCGATGAACCAGGGTGCTTTGCCATTCGGGCAGATAACGACCAGCGGGTCAAGATTCTGGGGGCCTGGCCGGTGGCCGACACTGTCGGTCCACCACCCGGTGAACTTCGCGCGCACCCAGAAGGGGTCCTGGTGGGCACCGGCACGGTCCCGCTCGTGCTGGCGCGCGTCCAACCTGCAGGAAAACCCGACATGGATGCCGGAGATTGGTGGCGTGGGTTGCCTGACGGAGTGCGCTTTCGTGCCTAAACCGACCAGGTCCCGGGAGGTTGCCTTCGATGTCGCACTCGCGGTCGCGAGGGATGGGGCCTATGCAAACCTCGCCCTATCGGCAGCACTCGGCGGAGCTGGGCTCAGCGAGCGAGACCGCGCTTTCGTGACCGAGCTTGTGTATGGATCGCTGCGGGCCCAGGGAGAACTTGATGCTGTGATTGAGGAGGCGGCTCGTCGTGCGACTTCGTCTCTCGAGTTGGAAGTCACCACTCTGCTCCGCTTGGGTGTCTATCAGGTGCTCAGGATGAGGGTGGAAACTCATGCTGCCGTGGACGAGAGTGTTCGACTCGCCAAAACCCGGGGTCTGCACCGAGTCGCCGGGCTCGTCAACGCGGCTCTTCGCGCAGTATCCGCTCATCCCGCTGAGTACTGGGACCGGGTCATCGGCCAATCAACCACCTCGCTTCACTCCCATCCCTCGTGGATTGCGGCTGAAATTGAAAGAGCTCTTGGCGAGTGTGATGGCGAAGGGGAGCTTGAAGAGGCCCTTAAGGCGCAAAACCAAGCACCGCTTGTGACACTGTGTCACCTCCCAGGCCTGTCGGAGCGTCCCGCCCAGGGCGCTACGGCGTTTTCGCCAGCGGGGACAATCCTTGCCAGCGGGGACCCACAAAAAATCCCTGGAATTGGTGACCACAGTGTGCGAGTCCAGGATGAGGGCTCCCAACTCGCGGCCCTGTTGCTGACCCGGGTGACCCAGCTCCGCGCTGAGGAAAGGGTCTGGGACATGTGTGCGGGGCCGGGAGGCAAGACAGCTCTCCTCGCGGCAGAGTCCGGCCTGGTGGGGGCAACAGTGCTGGCGAGTGAAATCTCTGCTCATCGGGCCGCACTGGTGGAGGACTCGACCAGCGCGGTCGTTGCGCGGTTTCCGGGATCCGTTCAGGTGGAGGTATCGGACTCGAGCGTTGCTCGAGAAGAACGGTTTCACCGCATTCTTGTGGATGCGCCCTGCTCTGGGTTAGGGGCACTTCGACGGAGGCCCGAGGCCCGTTGGGTGAAAACGCCGGAGAGTATTGCTGCGCTCACCACGTTGCAGGAATCTCTGCTCCGCACCGGCCTGGACTCCCTCGTGCCCGGTGGTGTGCTGGCCTACGTGACCTGTTCGCCGGTCGTGGACGAGACGACAGCGGTTGTTGACAGTGTGCTTGGTGAGGACACCCGGTTTCTGGCCCTGGACACCCCGTCTGTCCTCGAGGCCATCGTCGACTCTCCCGTTGCGGGGTGTCGAAGAGGGTCGGCTGTTCAACTCTGGACCCATCGCCACGGCACGGATGCGATGTTTATCCAACTTATTGAGCGTGTGGGCTAGGTAGGCTTGGCACGTGGATATCCGTCTTCACCCAAGCATTCTCTCCGCTGACTTCGTCAACATGGAGGCCGAGCTCCAGTTGATATCTGCGGCTGATGCGGTCCACGTCGACGTGATGGACAACCACTTCGTCCCTTCGCTGACATTCGGGCCCCAGATGGTGAAGCGCATCGTGGAGGTGTCACCGATACCGCTCGATGTTCACCTCATGATCGTGGACGCCGACCGGTTCGCACCCGGATACGCAGAGTTGGGCGCACAGTCTGTGACCTTCCACGTCGAGGCGGCAGCGAACGTCGGTAAAACTATCTCGGCCATTCAGTCCCACGGCAGCCACGCAGGCATAGCGCTCAAGCCCGGAACTCCGCTCGAGCCTTACCTTGACTTTTTTCACCAGGCCGACATGGTGTTGATCATGACGGTGGAGCCAGGGTCCGGCGGACAAGCATTTTTGCACGACACGATGCCCAAGGTTGAGGCTCTACGAGCGTATTTGGACGACCATGGGCTCACCCCGCTAGTGGAGGTTGATGGCGGAATTACGACACAAACGCTTCCTATCGCTTGGAGTCACGGCGCCAACACTTTCGTTGCGGGCTCGAGTGTTTTTGGTCATGGAACACCAGCTCACAACATCGAGGACCTGAGACAATCTCTGCCACCCCCCGAAAGGAACCGCGCGTGAACTCCACAAAGCCCGAGATCGAACCCCAAATGGGACCGGAACCTACAGAAATGGTGGTCGAGGATGTTGTTGTGGGGGAAGGGGACGAGGCTGCGCCCGGCTCCGTTGTCGAAGTGCACTACGTGGGTGTTGATTTCGAGACAGGGGAGGAGTTTGACTCATCCTGGAGCCGCGGAGAGTCCATTCAGTTCCCGCTCACCAGTCTGATCAAAGGCTGGCAAGAGGGAATACCGGGAATGCGGGTCGGTGGGCGGAGGCTTCTCACGTGCCCGCCCGCGTGGGCGTATGGCCCCGCGGGAGGAGGACACCGCCTATCCGGGCGCACCCTGGTGTTCGCTATTGATCTCCTGGGTACGCGCTCGTAGCTGAGCCCGATACCCTGGGGTAGTGAAAACTTTCGACTCTCTCTTTGCAGAGCTAGTCTCCCTTCAGGAAAAGCGGCCCGAGGGTTCCTCGACTGTTGACCTCCTCGACAAGGGAGTGCACGCCATTGGAAAAAAGGTCGTGGAAGAGGCTTCTGAAGTGTGGATGGCGGCAGAGCATGAGACCCCAGAAGAGCTCGCTGCTGAGATTTCCCAACTGATTTATCACCTGCAGGTTCTCATGGTGGCCCGTGGGCTCACCCCAGAGGATGTGTATCGCGAACTATGAGTGGACCGCTACGCATCGCTGTTCCCAACAAAGGAACACTGTCGGACACCGCCAGCAGCATGCTTATTGAGGCTGGTTATGTGGGTCGACGGGACCCCCGTTCGCTCTCAGTTCCCGACCCGCGAAACGGTGTGGAATTTTTCTTCCTTCGGCCCCGAGATATCGCCACTTATGTTGGCTCGGGAGCCCTGGATGTGGGGATAACCGGGCGTGATCTCTTGCTCGACTCTGACACTGAGGCTCTCGAAATTCAGCCGCTGGGGTTTGGACACTCGACCTTCCGATTTGCCGGGCCTGCCGAGATAACGGATCTTTCTGACCTGGAGGGGAAACGGGTCGCGACGTCCTATGCCGGTCTCGTAGGGGACTTCCTCGCACGAGCGGGTGTGAGCGCGGAAATTGTGTTGCTCGATGGCGCGGTTGAATCCGCGGTTCAACTGGGTGTTGCCGATGCTGTGGCGGACGTCGTTTCCACAGGGGCAACTCTGAAAGCTCAGGGTCTAGAGATTTTTGGGCCCGTGATTCTGGAGTCTGAGGCGGTGCTCATCAGTGGGCGCCCCGACACGGAAGGCATTGAGACCCTGCGTCGCCGGCTTCACGGTGTGTGGGTGGCCAAGCAGTACGTCCTGATGGATTACGACTTGCCCCAGGCATTGCTGGAGGAGGCTTCTGCCATAACCCCGGGGTTGGAGTCTCCGACCGTGTCGCCTCTGAGAGATCCTGCGTGGGTGGCCGTCCGCGCAATGGTTCCCAGAGATGATGCGAACCAGGTTATGGACAAGCTCTACGCGTTGGGTGCGCGGGCAATTCTTGTGTCCGCAATTCACGCAGCGCGAATCTGATGTCACTCTCGGTCCGGGTCATTCCCTGCCTTGATGTCGATAACGGCCGTGTCGTCAAGGGCGTGAATTTTCTTGACCTCGTCGACGCGGGTGATCCGGTCGAGCTCGCTTCCCGATATGGGGAGCAGGGCGCTGATGAGATTACGTTTCTCGATGTCACTGCAACAGTTGATAACCGCCGGACGACGCTCGACCTCGTCCGCCACACCGCCGAGAACGTCTTTATTCCGCTCACCGTGGGCGGCGGTGTTCGGTCGGTGTCCGATGTGGGGGCTTTGCTCGAGCACGGCGCGGACAAAATTGGCGTCAACAGTGCAGCCTTAGCCAGGCCTGAGTTGATTGATGAAATCGCTCGGCACTTCGGTCAACAGGTCTGTGTTATTTCGGTTGACGCAAAGAGAGATTCCGCCATGCCCTCGGGGTACGTCGTGACCTCCCACGGCGGCCGGAAGAGCGCCGGAATCGACGCCGTTGCCTGGGTGCGTGAGGCCGCTGACCGCGGTGCTGGTGAGATTCTTCTGAACTCCATCGACGCGGATGGAACCCAGGAGGGCTTCGATGTCGACATGATTCAGGACGTTCGTGCCGTGTCCACTCTGCCTTTGGTCGCCTCTGGTGGAGCCGGTGGTGCCGAGGATGCGATCGATGCCTATCGCGCAGGTGCTGACGCAGTGTTGGCTGCGTCCATTTTCCACCGCGATATGGTCAGTGTTCAGGATGTCAAAGCAGCCCTTGCCGGAGCGGGAGCGGTGGTTCGATGAGTGCACAGTGGGTGGTGGAGGCTGACGCGGCCATTCTGGAGCGCGCACAGTTCACCCACGAGGGCCTCATTCCCTGCATTGCGCAGGATTTCTCGACCAGGGCCGTGCTCATGATGGCGTGGATGGACAAAGAGGCTCTTTCTCGGACCCTCATGGAGGGCCGGGTCACCTATTTCAGCCGATCACGGCAGGAATACTGGCGGAAAGGTGACACGAGCGGTAACACCCAAATTGCCCGGCGGATTCGTCTGGATTGCGATAGTGACGTGGTGTTGGCTGAGGTCGAACAGGTGGGCCCGGCTTGCCACACGGGCTCCGCAACCTGCTTCGATGCGGAGCATGCTCATGACTGAGACGAGCCTTAAGGAGTTCCTCGAATGGGGTTCCACGCGGGCCGTCACCCCTGTTGTTCGCCGGCTTTTTGCCGACAGCGAGACCCCTATGGGTCTTTACCGAAAGCTTTCCCGCGGTCCGGGTTCGTTCCTCCTCGAGTCCGCGGATCAAGCCGGAAAGTGGTCGCGATATTCCTTCCTGGGAGTGTCCATTCATGGCGTTCTGGCTCAAGATGGCGAGAGGTCGGTCTGGCGCGACCACGGCATGACTGGTGAAGATGCTTTCGGAAGTGTCGTCCCCGAGAATCCGCTCGAGGCTCTTGAGGTTTTGCATCGACGGTGGTTATCAGAGCCACTGCCTGACCTCCCGCCCTTCGCTGGTGGTTTGGTAGGACACATTGGGTGGGAGGCCGTGCGTCTAGTCGAGCACCTGCCATCCCAACCCCCTGCAAGCCACGAAGTACCCGCGATGCATCTCGCGCTGGTCCGGGACTTTGTCGCCTTTGACCACCATTCGTCAGAAGTCGTGCTCGTCGCGCTTACCCACTCGCTGGATGCAGCGGGGGAGAGTGAGTACCAGGAGGCTCTTGCCCGGTTAGACCTCATGCACGAGGCGCTTACTCAGCCCACGTCGTCGACCCTGCATCGAAAGACCGAGCCGGCGGAAGCCGCACCACAGCCCTCCCTTGATGAGTCTCAGTTCTTTGACCTGGTGGCACGTGCGAAACAGCACATTGAGGATGGTGACGTCTTTCAAGTCGTGCTGTCCCAGCAGTTCGAGTTTCATGTAGAGGCGAACCCGCTGGAGGTTTATCGGGTTTTGCGCTCCGTCAACCCCAGTCCATACATGTACCTCCTCGAGTGCGAAGATGTCCTGGGTGACCCCTACCACGTGGTGGGCTCCTCCCCTGAAGCGCTCGTGACCCTTCAGCGCGACAAGGTTTATTCCCATCCGATTGCGGGATCCAGGCCCCGCGGTTCGAACGTGGAGGAGGATCAGGCCTTCGCTGACGCCCTTGTGGCAGATACCAAAGAGCAGGCGGAACACCTGATGTTGGTGGACCTGGCACGAAACGACCTCTCCAAGGTGTGCCAACCGGGAACAGTCGATGTGACCGAATTCATGCAGGTGGAGCGATTTAGCCACATCATGCATCTAGTGTCGTCGGTCGAGGGAGACCTCTCGCCGGAGAAGTCAGCTGTTGATGTCTTCCGGGCAACATTTCCTGCTGGCCCCCTCAGCGGGGCTCCGAAGCCCCGCGCCCTGCAAATCATCGATGATCTCGAACCGACTCAACGCGGCGTGTACGGCGGGGTGGTGGGCTATTTCGGCCACACCGGCGACGCTGACCTGGCGATCACTATCCGAACAGTGTGGATGCAGGGCTCGCGGGCGATTGTCCAAGCGGGTGCCGGAATCGTCGCGGACTCG
>JAQBZV010000042.1 GCA_027728145.1 Actinomycetota bacterium
GTGAGAAACGCGGTCACCTACTCCAGGGGTCCTGGTCGCGTGGGTGTGGGGGTCACGGCGAAGAACAAACTGGTCGAAATCTCCATCACCGACCAGGGTCAGGGCATCGCGGAAGCTGATTTGGAACGCATCTTCGAGCGCTTCTATCGCTCCGACCCTGCTCGCTCCAGAGAAACTGGGGGCACGGGCCTGGGACTTGCCATCGTGAAGCACGTGGTCAACAACCACAAAGGTGAAGTCCGGGTGTGGTCACAGTTGGGCAAAGGCTCAACGTTCACCATTCGTTTGCGTCAAGCGCCAGCAGAAGCTTTGGTTGAGGACGAAAGCCACGATGTGGTGGCCCTCAACACACCACGAAAGCCGGCTCGACCGGCCCAATACAGTGCCACGTCAGAGATTCCCCTGGTCGAGCTAGAGGATGACACCGAGCACGAAACCCTGAGAGGGAGCGCATGACAAAGATCTTGGTGGTGGAGGACGAGAAGTCCCTCAGCGAGCCCCTGGCCTATCTTCTGAGGCGAGAGGGTTACGAGGTGTCCGTCGTCGACAATGGTCTGTCTGCTGTGGAGGCAGTGGATCAGTCCCCACCAGATTTGATGCTCCTGGATTTGATGCTCCCGGGTCTTGCCGGAACCGAGGTGTGTCGGGAGGTCAGAAACCGCTCCTCCCTGCCCATCATCATGCTGACAGCTAAAGATTCCGAGGTCGACATCGTGGTTGGGCTGGAACTGGGAGCCGATGACTATGTCACCAAGCCGTATTCCTCGAGGGAGCTGCTTGCCAGGATTAAAGCAGTTCTGCGGCGCCGATCGACCGATCCCGATCCCGCTGATGGGATTCTCGACTATCACGGAATCGTGTTGGATTCCGATCGTCACCAACTCCAAGTCAGGGGCGAGCCGGTGTCTTTGCCGCTCAAAGAGTTTGAGCTCCTGGAGCTTCTGATGGTGAACGCCGGAAGAGTACTGACCAGAGGGCAAATCATCGATCGGGTGTGGGGGTCAGATTACTTTGGTGACACCAAGACGCTCGATGTTCACATCAAGCGTCTTCGATCAAAGATCGAGGTTCACCCCTCAGAGCCCACCATTATCGTGACCGTTCGCGGTCTCGGATATCGCTTCGAGGGCTAAGGCCCGGTTAGGGAACGAGAAGCTCGTATTCGGGCAGGGTTCCATCCAAAACGGGCACCAGCACGAGTTCACCGGGGTTGTCGGCGTATTGGAAGTAGACCGGGGCGAGTCCACCGGGGACGACCTCAGACCCGGAGAGCACGATGCCCTCTGCTGGGTCATCACCGATTCTGGTGAGGGCAGGAGTTCCCGCAATGTCGAGGGTTTCGTTGATTTCCCGGCTGCCATCCGTGTGTTGAACCCTGAGGCTTACGTCCTCACCACCCGTGTTCACCACGGTCATAACGAGGTTCGCATCGCCTGCGCTATTGATGATCAGCATGATGTTGCGAAGAGCTAGCTCGCCGACCTCGGTGCCCACCCCGTCCGAGGGGTCATAGTCCTTCTGGGTAGCGATTTCGGCGTTGAGAGTGCAGCCCGTTGCTCCCAGAACGACTGAGAAGGCGAGGGCTAGGGGCGCAAAAAGTCTGCGTCGCACGAAACATTCCTCCGAATTGAATGGGAGACCACCGGCCCCAGAGTCACTCTCAGTGAAGCTAGTGCCAGCATACCGGATGGGCTGATGCGGGGCAGAACCCCGGCATTCGTTGCCGGGAGACCCTCAAAACCTGGGAATTTCCTGTGGTAAACTACTGTGTTTGGGAAAGGTTTATACGCATGCTGTTTGAAGTTGGCGAAACGGTGGTTTACCCCCACCACGGAGCGGCCACCATTGTCGAGGTGAAGAACCGGACAATTCGGGGCGAAAAGAAGATGTATTTGAAGCTCAACGTGAAGCAGGGTGACCTGACTATCGAGGTTCCCGCTGAAAACGTCGACCTAGTCGGCGTTCGGGACGTCATCGGGCGAGAAGGCCTTGACAAGGTCTTCGAAGTTCTCCGTGCACCCTTCACCGAAGAACCCACCAACTGGTCTCGTCGTTACAAGGCAAACCTCGAGAAGCTTGCCTCTGGTGATGTCATCAAGGTGTCCGAGGTTGTTCGTGACCTGTGGCGTCGTGATCAAGACCGCGGTTTGAGTGCCGGCGAGAAGAGAATGCTGGCGAAGGCTCGCCAAATCCTGATTTCTGAGCTGGCACTGGCGGAAAAGACTGACGAAGAGAAAGCCTCCACGGTTCTCGACGAAGTTCTCGCGTCCTAAGCGAGAGCACCCAAGGCCGACACGATGACGACAGCGGTCATCATTGTTGCGGCCGGAAGCGGATCGAGGCTTGGCTCCCCGCTTCCCAAAGCATTCGTGCCTGTCGCGGGGGCGCCGATGCTTCAGCGCGCCCTTGGTGCACTGACTGACTGGACGAGGTGGGATTCCCTGGTTCTCGTGGTGCCAGAGGGTTATGAGGCACCAGCACAGGCGTTGGCTACCGGCATGGAATCTG
This sequence comes from Actinomycetota bacterium, assembly GCA_027728145.1. Taxonomy (GTDB): domain Bacteria; phylum Actinomycetota; class Actinomycetes; order Actinomycetales; family Microbacteriaceae; genus Pontimonas. The sequence continues at coordinate 2,509 of JAQBZV010000042.1, forward strand.
TGCATGTCGTGGTGGGAGGTGAGACCCGAGGGGATAGCGTCCAGCAGGGCCTTGCCGCACTCCCGGAGGGAACCTCATACGTTCTCATTCACGACGCGGCTCGAGCACTGATGCCCCCCGAAGTATTCGACCGAGTTCTCGACGCGCTCGAGTCAGGAGCGAAGGGTGTTATCCCGCATGTTCCCGTCGTTGACACCCTTGTTACCGTCGGAGACTTGTCCTCCACCCAGGGTGGAGTGAATCGTGACGAGCTGGGGTCTGTTCAAACCCCTCAAGGTTTCGGGGTGGAGGCCCTGGTGAATGCATATGCGTCCACCACGCAGGAATTCACTGATGATGCCGCTGTTCTGAGAAGCGCTGGGCACGAGGTTCTCGGTGTTGAGGGACACCCGCGCGGCTTCAAAATCACCTATCCCGATGATCTCCTCCGAGCGGAGTCCCTCCTGGGATCCAACGGCGCACCTCTCGTTGCAGTGGCCATGGATGTGCACCAGTTTGATTCCGGGGAACCTCTGCGTCTAGCCGGGTTGGACTGGCCGGGAGAACCGGGTCTTTCAGGCCACAGCGATGGGGACGCAGTCCTCCACGCCATTGTCGATGCGATCCTGAACGCTGCTGGCTTAGGGGACCTCGGCACCCACTTTGGAAGTGCTCGACCAGAGTTTGCCGGTGCCAATAGCCAGGTCTTCCTTGATCACACTCTGGGACTTCTCAAGGATTACGGCCTTCAGGTGAGCTCGGTCGCGGTGCAAGTTGTGGCCGAGTCTCCGAAGATTGGGCCTCGGCGCGAGGAAGCAGAGACGACACTGTCAGCGCTGGTGGGTGCTCCTGTGTCACTCTCGGCGACCACAACAGATGGTTTGGGCTTCACTGGACGCGGCGAAGGGCTTCTCGCCATTGCAACAGCAGTGCTTCGCCGCCTCTAGCGAGAGCACTCCCGTTTGAATAGCCTCCCCGGCTTGGTGGCCCTTCCTCGCTAGCATGAAGCGGTGCCCATCACACTGTTTGATTCGAAACTTCACGAGGCAGTGGAGTTCACTCCACTGCGCTCCGGCGAAGTCTCGATGTATGTGTGTGGGCCCACCGTGCAGTCCTCTCCTCACGTTGGACACCTGAGAAGCGCGCTGGTCTATGACCTCTGGAGTCGCTGGTTCACCCACCGTGGGTACGCGGTCAGACTGATTCGAAACGTGACCGATATTGACGACAAAATCCTGGAGAAATCCTCTGAATCAGGCGAGGAATGGTGGGCTCTCGCTGCGGAGGTCGAATCCGAGTTCCAGGCGGTGGCGGATGCACTCAACATTGCCAGGCCGGCACTGCAACCCCGCGCCACAGGAGATATTCCCGCCATGGTGGAGCTCATCGAGACCCTGATCGAGCGGGATCACGCTTATGTGGCCGAGGATGGCTCGGGAGATGTCTATTTCTCGGTGTCCTCCTGGGAATCCTATGGCGAGCTCACCAACCAGAGCGTGGAAAACCTCGCTCAGAGCGAGACGGAGTCCAGTGCCAAGCGCAACCCCGAAGACTTTGCCCTCTGGAAGGGGCACAAGGCCCATGAGCCCACAACTGCTGCCTGGCCCGCACCCTGGGGGCGCGGCCGACCGGGCTGGCACCTCGAGTGCTCGGCGATGTCGACCAGGTACCTGGGAGAAGCCTTCGATATTCACGGTGGTGGGATGGATTTGCGCTTCCCCCACCACGAGAACGAACTAGCTCAGTCGCGCGCAGCGGGACATGACTACGCCCACCACTGGATGCATAACGCTCTGGTGCTGGTGGGGGGGCAGAAGATGTCGAAGTCACTGGGGAACAGTATTTTTGCCGCCGACATGGTGATCCAGGCCAGGCCTATCGTTGTTCGCTACGCACTAGCCAGTGCCCACTACCGATCCGAGCTTGACCTCCACGAGGGATACCTCACGGAGGCGGCAGCCGCTTTTGATCGGATTGAGGGTTTTCTTGTGAGAGCGCGGTCTGAGGGAATAGACACCGGGGGAGGAAGCCTCCCCGCGGAGTTTGAGGCCGCCATGGATGATGACCTGTCGATCCCCTCAGCGCTTGCCGTTGTCCACGAGCACGTGCGCCACGGAAACCAAGCCCTGGATTCTGGAGATTCTGACGCAGCAGCCCGTGATGCGAGTGCGGTGCGCGCCATGGTGGCAGTGCTGGGACTTGACCCTCTGGCGGAGGAATGGACCACTTCGGGGAGTGCCGATGTGTCGGCAGCATTGGACTCTTTGGTGGAATCCGTGATTGCCTTGCGGTGGAGTGCGAAAGCAGACAAGAACTTTGACCTCTCGGACGCTCTTCGAGACGCCATCGAGAGAGCGGGTATCGACGTGAAGGATTCATCAACCGGGAGCACCTGGAGTCTCCGTGGCTAAAAAAGGACACCCCTCGGCCCGCAAAGCCAAGAAGCCGGCAACCACCGGGACCGGTGGTCACGGTCGGAAGGCACTCGAAGGTAAAGGGCCAACGCCGAAAGCAGAAGACCGATCCTGGCACCCCGCCGGAAAGCGGAAAATTGCTAAAGAGCGCCTCGACAGCGCAAAATTACGGTTTGGGTCCACCCCGGCACCTCAGAAACGGACTGTTCGGCCCATTTCGGTGGAAGCGGAAATGGTGACCGGTCGAAACTCGGTCATCGAAGCTCTTCGGGCCAAGATTCCTGCGACCACTCTGCACATCGCCACCAAAATCGACATGGATGATCGTGTCCGGGAATCCCTGGCGATGGCCAACAAGCGAGGGATTCCTCTTCTGGAGATTCCTCGTCCGGAGCTTGACCGCCTGACCGGTCCCGACACCGTCCACCAGGGGATTGCGCTGAGTGTTCCGCCCTACACCTATGCCCACCCTTTGGAGCTTGCAGAAAAAGCCGAAGCCGGCGATTCAGCCCCGGTGTTCGTGGCACTGGATGGAATCACAGATCCGAGAAACCTTGGAGCCATTGTGCGCTCGGTCGGGGCGTTTGGTGGGTATGGCGTGATTGTTCCCAAGCGCCGGTCTGTCGGTGTGAACGCGGCGGCCTGGAAAACGTCCGCGGGTGCTATTGCCCGGACTCCGGTAGCGATGGCAGCAAACCTCACCCAAACCCTCAAGTCCTTCAAAGACCGAGGGTATTTTGTCGTGGGTCTTGATGGTGAGGCTGACTCGAGCCTCCCGGTGACGGAGCTCGCCGGGACACCTCTGTTGATTGTGGTGGGTAGTGAAGGAAAAGGTCTCTCGAGGCTGATTACCGAGACCTGCGATGTCATCGTCAGCATTCCCATGTCGGGCAAGACCGAGTCCTTGAACGCAGGAATTGCCGCCAGCGTGGTTCTCTACGAGATTTCTCGCCAGAAGCTGGCAAAGAAGAAGTCCTAAATCCGATCCCGCCAGTTGAGCTCAATGGTGGGATTGGGGAGTGTGATGGCCTCGGTGGGGGGACCTGTGACGACCGCTTCGTCCCTCCGGTGTTGGAGGACGTGCTCGATATAGGACTGGAGGCTTTCCTCCCTGGAAACATCCCGGTCCTCCTCGCGTGACCTGGCAGCACGGTGCTCACGCCACTGATGGAAAATCTCGGGCCCTTCGAGTTTGCCCCGGTATTCCCGGGGTATGGCGCGGATGATGGGGTCATAGACCTCGGAGAGCCACTGGTGGGCTCCCATTTCCTCGTCGACCTCGTCGTCGGGGAAATGGATAGCCCGGTAGGAGTCCAGGTCGTTCAGAAGTCTCCGGGCTTGGTTCTCCCCGGCATCGATGCCGGTGAGGCGCAGCAGGCGCCTGGTGTGGTGGCCAGCATCCACAACCTTTGGCTGAATTCGCAAAGACGATCCCGCATCATCGCTCGAGATGGACATGTTTTCGATGTCGAACCCGAGTTCATTGAGCCTTGAGACTCGTTGCGTGATGCGCCAACGCTCCGACTGGTCAAAGCTTTCCCACCCGGTCAGCTCATCCCAGAGCGATCGGTAGGACTCCATGATGGAGTTGGAGACGGTAACAGGGTCAATGTCCTCATCGAGTCGTCCACCGGCTTGCAAATCCAGTAGTTCACCGGCGACGTTGACTCGGGCGATTTCAAGGTCGTTCTCTCGTTGCCCGTCCGAAAGACTGCCAGGCATCAGCTCCCCGGTCTCCGCATCCACGAGGTAGGCGGCAAACGAGCCCGCATCACGGCGGAAGAGTGTGTTGGAGAGTGAGACATCCCCCCAAAAGAAGCCCACGATGTGGAGTCTGACCAGGAGAACGGCCAGCGCGTCGGCAAGCCTTGTGGCGGTATCCGGTCGCAATGTTTGGGAGTAGAGCGCCCGGTAGGGCAGTGAGAACCTCAGGTGTCGAGTCACCAGCGCTGCGGGCAGGTCCTTGCCATGCTTGTCCGCACGGCCAGACACGATAGCGACTGGCTCCACGCAGGGGACCTCCAAACGATTGAGCTTCTGAAGCATCTCGTATTCCCGAACAGCGAGTGCTTCCGTTGTTTCCTTGACCGCCACGATGTGGTTACCCAAATGGATAAAGCGCACGATGTGTCGAGAAATACCCTTGGGAAGGGCAGCAATTGTTTCCTCGGGCCAGGCCTCCAGTGAGGTGTCCCAGGGAAGTTCGAAGAGCTCAGGAGCCATCTCAGACGCGGTGATGGACAGCGACGCGCTCACACGTCTCCTTTCATAACTGTGGGGTCACCAGCTTTCACTGGTGACCCCACACAGCCTGGCCGCTAGGACCCGGCAGAAATAGCTTCTTTGGTGAGACGAACACCGGTTGCCGTGTCAAACACGTGCATGTGGTGCTCGACTGGAAGCAGGGCGATTTGGTCACCGGCGACCGGGTGGTCACGTCCGTCCACGCGGACAACCATCTCGATTTTCTGCCCGTCGACCTCTGTGCTGCCATAGAGATAACCATCGGCGCCGAGCTCTTCAACAAGCTCCACAGTGGTCTGGAGACCCTTGCCTGTTTTGGACACCGTGAGGTCTTCGGGACGAATACCCACCGTGACGCGGGTGCCGGTGGCGCCAGAAAGAGTCTTGCGGTCGACTGGGACGGTGGCGGTTCCGAACTGAACTCCACCCTCGACCACGTCAGCATCGAAAAGGTTCATGGCAGGGGAGCCAATGAATCCTGCGACGAAGGAGTTCGCGGGTGACTCGTAAAGATCGCGAGGTGTTCCCACTTGCTGGAGGACACCATCTTTCAAAACGGCGATCCGGTCGCCCATGGTGAGCGCCTCCGTCTGGTCGTGGGTCACATACACGGTGGTGACACCGAGCCTGCGCTGCAGAGAAGCAATCTGAGTCCTTGTTTGAACGCGAAGCTTCTCATCCAAGTTCGACAGGGGCTCATCC
>JAQBZV010000043.1 GCA_027728145.1 Actinomycetota bacterium
ACCTTCATGTCTCCCAGCGTATCTAGTCGTTTTGACGCTTGAGGCGCGAGGCAGTCCGCGCGCGAAGCGTCTGATCGAGCTCCACTTTCCGGATCCTCACAATCTCCGGGGTGACTTCCACGCACTCGTCTTCCCGGGCAAACTCAAGGCACTCCTCGAGCGACAGCTGACGCGGTGGGGTGAGACGCTCCAGTTCCTCAGCAGTGGAGGAGCGAATATTGTTGAGCTTCTTCTCCTTGGTGATGTTCACATCCATGTCATCAGCGCGAGAGTTTTCCCCCACCACCATGCCCTCATAGACGGCGTCACCGGGCTTCACAAAAAAGCTCATCCGCTCCTGCAGCGCCATCATCGCGTTGGAGGTCACAACACCTTGGCGGTCCGCAACAATCGAGCCAGAGTTTCGTGTCACGATCGCCCCAGCCCAGGGACCAAACCCTGCAGCAATCGCGTTGGCGATTCCCTGACCCCGGGTCATCGTCAGAAACTCGGTGCGAAACCCAATCAGTCCTCTGGAGGGGACCGTGAATTCCATCCGAACCCACCCGGTTCCATGATTCGACATGTTGTCCATGCGGCCTTTGCGGGCGGCAAGAAGCTGAGTGATGGCTCCCACAAACTCCTCGGGGGCATCAACGGTCAGCGCTTCGAGCGGTTCATGCGTCGCGCCATCGACCTGCTTGGTGACCACCTGCGGTTTTCCAACGTTGAGCTCAAATCCTTCGCGGCGCATGTTCTCCACCAGGATGGCAAGCGCGAGCTCTCCTCGGCCCTGGACCTCCCACGCATCGGGGCGTCCCACGTCGACCACGTTGACGGAGACATTTCCGATCAGTTCGCGATCCAAACGGTCCTTCACCATGCGGCCCGTGAGCTTGTGGCCTTTCACGGTGCCCGCAAGAGGTGACGTGTTGGTCCCGATGGTCATCGAGATGGCGGGCTCGTCCACCGTGATGGCCGGCAGAGGTCTCACATCATCGGCATCGGCAATTGTTTCGCCGATGGTGATCTCTTCGATTCCCGCGACGGCGACAATATCGCCGGCCATGGCACTCTCGGCGGGGTAGCGCTCGAGGGCGCGGGTTTTCAGCAGCTCGGTGATGCGAACGTTTTGGATGGATCCGTCGTGCTTCACCCACGCCACGGTCTGACCCTTGGTGATGGAACCTTGGAACACCCGGAGTAGAGCAATACGTCCCAGGAACGGTGAGGCATCCAGGTTGGTGACGTGGGCTTGAAGGGGGTGCTCGTCGTCATAGCTGGGTGCGGGGATGTGGGTCATGATGGCGCCAAACAGCGGCTCCAAATCAGCGTTGTCCGGCAGTGAACCATCGGAGGGACGATTCGTGGAAGCGGCGCCTTCACGACCCGAGGCATAAATGATGGGCAATTCGAGCAGTGAGTCCACATCCACGTCGGGGACCTCGTCGGCGAGGTCCGAGGCAAGCCCTAAGAGTAAATCCTGGGTTTCGTGAACGACAGCATCAATGCGGGAGTCGGGACGATCGGTCTTGTTGACCACCAGAATCACGGGCAACTTGGCGGCAAGCGCCTTCCGCAACACAAAGCGGGTTTGGGGCAGTGGTCCCTCTGAGGCGTCCACCAGGAGCACGACACCATCAACCATGCTGAGGCCGCGCTCGACTTCACCACCGAAATCGGCGTGACCGGGGGTGTCGATCACGTTAATGGTGATTTCTTTCCCCTCGGAGTGCGGGCCGGCGTAGGTGACGGCGGTGTTCTTGGCAAGAATTGTGATGCCTTTTTCTTTTTCCAGATCGCCCGAGTCCATCGCGCGATCGGCAGCGGCGGCGTGGGCAGAAAAAGCACCCGTCTGGGTGAGCATCGCATCGACCAGGGTAGTTTTACCGTGGTCTACGTGAGCAACGATGGCGACGTTTCGCACATCATCGCGAGTGGCATGAGCCATGAGAGTGTCCTTAAGGGGCTTGGTGGCGCAGAAACTATCAACCCAAGCCCTGCCCCCCTATCTTACCGGGCTCTAAGCCTGGGGCTTTAGCATGGAGGTATGCCTCGCCACAGCGCCATTGATACGCACGTCCTCGTCTATGACGGTGACTGTGCGTTTTGCACGCTCTGGGTGAACCGTTTGCGGAGGTGGCTCCCGGTGTTTCCTGAGGCAAAGACGTCGCAGAGCATCGCTCTTGACACCTATGCACTCACGTCGGAGGATGTCGAGAAGTTCGTCTGGTACATCTCGCCGTCCCACCAATACGCGGGTCACTTGGCAGCGAGTGCGCTCCTGCGCGCTCAGCCGCGATTCGGTCTTCGCTTCCTGGGGTGGTTGCTCGCCACTTGGCCCATTTCGTGGGCTGGTGCCGGGGTTTATGCGTTTGTCTCCAGGTTCCGGCATGTTCTTCCTGGGGGAACACCGTCGTGTGATCCGGCACTGCCCACCCGCTAAGCATGTCTAAAGCGAGGCTCGTTACCGAGATCATCATTGTCTTGGGGCTCAGCATTGGGATGAGCGCCCTCTACTCGGTGGTGAACATCGCGGTTCGTCTCTCCCGGGAGCAGGGTCTTTCGGCCCAAACAGCAACGCTGAATCGCTCGGCCAGCGAACTGGAGTGGGCTGATTTTCTCTACCAAACCCTTGGTATTGTCTCGAGCTTGGTCCCGGTTGCTCTGGTGGTGTTCCTGCTGTGGAATAGCCAAAAACCCCACTTAGGGGCTTTGGGCCTGGATGGCACCAAGCCCGGGAGAGATTCCGCTGCGGGGGTGGGTCTGGCCGCCCTGATTGGCATTCCAGGCCTTGGTCTCTATCTGCTCGGCCGAGTACTCGATATCACCGTCACCGTTGTGCCCACCGCACTCACCACTTACTGGTGGACCATTCCCATGCTTATTGCCCTGGCGCTTCGCGCCGGAATCCTCGAAGAGGTCATCGCGGTGGGGTATCTCTTTGCGAGGCTTCGGGAACTCGGTGTCTCCACGTGGGGAATCATTCTGATCCAGTCTGTCCTGCGCGCGAGCTATCACCTCTATCAGGGGTTCGGTGCTTTCGTAGGAAACTTTGTGATGGGACTCATCTTCGGCTGGATCTATGCAAAAACGGGGCGTCTAGCGCCGTTGATTATCGGTCACACCGTGATCGATATCGTCGCTTTCGTCGGATATCCCCTCGCTGTGAGCTTTATGCCGGAAATTCTCGGGATAGTGCTCTAGCGTGACCTTTCGTGACAACTCCCGAAATCGGTCAACTAGCTCCTGACTTCACCCTCCCCGGAATCACCCTGGTCGAGGGGGAACCGGTCAAGTCACACTTCACGCTCTCAGAGCGGCGCGGTCGCCCCGTTGTTCTGGCCTTCTATCCGGCGGATAACTCGCCTGGGTGCACGGCGCAACTGTGTAGCTACCAGGACGAGATGGACATGTTCCGGAACTTAGGCGCCGATATCTGGGGCATCTCCCGACAAGCCACCGGGTCTCACGAAAAGTTCGCCCGCACCAAGCGCCTGGGTTTCCCCCTGCTCTCGGATGAAAAGGGCGACGTCGTCAACGCCTACGGCGTCGGTCTTTTGGGTCTCGGTGTTCGTCGCAGCATTTTCATTATCGACACCGATGGTGTCCTCGCGTGGAAGCACGTCGCACTGGTCGGAGTCACCTTCCAAAGCGCTGACACTCTCAAGCGCGAACTTCTGAAGCTTTAGGCAAACGCCTCAATCGGGGGGCACGCACACACCAGGTTGCGATCCCCGAACGCCTGGTCAATGCGTCTCACCGGTGGCCAGAACTTGCTCGCCACACCGGGGAACGCCGCCAAGGAGACTCCCGCGTCCACCGCGGTGGCGTGCTGTGCCGGATAGGCTGCGATCTCGCGGGAATAGGGGTGTGACCAGTCGGTTCCACTCACGTGAGCTGCTGTGTGAGGGGCGTTCACCAACGGGTTGTCCTCCGCGGGCCACACACCTGCAGCGACCTCGTCGGCTTCCCGGCGGATACTGATCATCGCGTCGATAAACCGATCGATTTCGCCGAGGTCTTCGCTCTCGGTGGGCTCAATCATCAGCGTTCCCGCCACCGGGAACGACATCGTGGGAGCGTGGAAACCGTAGTCCACGAGGCGCTTGGCGACATCATCAACGGTGATTCCCGTCGCCTGGGTCAGGGGTCGAATGTCGAGCACTGCCTCGTGGGCGACCAAACCGTTCTCGCCCGTGTAGAGCACGGGGTAGTAATCCCGCAGTCGTGCCGCCACATAGTTGGCGGCCAGCACCGCGGACGCGGTGGCTTTCGCCAATCCGTCGGGGCCCATCATCCGGATGTAGGCCCAGGGGATCGGCAAGATGCTCGGGCTGCCATAGGGCGCAGCCGAGACGGGAACGCCGCCGTGAATCACAGACCCCGGTTCGCCAGTCTCCTGGTCAAAGGGTGGGTGCTGGGTCATCTGGGCGAGCGGGTGTCCCGGGAGGAAGGGTGCCAGGTGGGCTTTCGCGCCGACCGGACCCACACCCGGTCCCCCACCGCCGTGGGGAATACAGAAGGTTTTGTGGAGATTGAGGTGGGAGACGTCTCCCCCAATGTCGCCGTAGCGGGCAAACCCGACCAGAGCGTTCAAGTTGGCGCCATCGATGTAGACCTGGCCTCCGGCCTGGTGCACCGCATCGGTCACATCTTTGATGCCGTGCTCATAGACGCCGTGGGTGGAGGGGTAGGTGACCATCAGGGCCGCCAGGTTGTCCCCGTGCTCGGCAATCTTGGCCATCACATCGTCGATGTCGACATCGCCGTTGTCTTTACAGGCCACCACCACAACCTGCATGCCCGCAAGCACAGCGCTCGCAGCATTGGTGCCGTGTGCGCTGGAGGGGATCAAACAGATGGTGCGGTGAGCATCACCCCTGGAGAGGTGATAGCCCCGAATAGCCAGAAGCCCTGCGTATTCACCCTGGCTGCCAGCATTTGGCTGCAAAGAAATCGAGTCATACCCGGTGAGCTCAGAAAGCCACGTCTCCAGGTGAGACATCATGATCAAATACCCCTGGGTGTCCTCAGTGGGAGCAAACGGGTGCAAAGAGTTGAACTCGGGCCAACTAACCGCCTCCATCTCGGTGGCGGCATTGAGTTTCATCGTGCAACTGCCGAGTGGAATCATGCCGCGATCCAGGGCGTAGTCCTTGTCCGAGAGTCGCTTGATGTAGCGCATCATCGAGGTTTCGGAGCGGTGCGTGTGAAACACGGGGTGGGCGAGGAACTCACTGGTGCGCACCTGATCCGAGGGCAGTGCCGCATCGGAGGTCGCCCCGGTGTAGTCGGGCAGCTCAAACAGCGTCGCCAGTGTCTGCTCCAGGGAACCACTAAGAATGCCGGTGTGACCTCCCACACTGGTTTCATCCAGGGACAGTGACACAGTGTCAGCATCGACCAGGGTGATGAGCACACCCAGCTCTTGGGCCTTAGTCCGCAGTGCCGCAGCGTGGCCGGGGGTCCTAATGGAGAGAGTGTCAAAGAAGTTCTCGTGCAGAACCTCGTGACCGGCAGCTACCAGGGCGTCTCGGAGCCCCGCGGTCTTCTCAGCCACGTCACGGGCGATGCTCTTCAGACCTTCGGGGCCGTGATAGACCGCGAACATTCCGGCCATGACGGCCAAGAGAACCTGGGCGGTGCAGATGTTGCTGGTCGCCTTGTCGCGACGAATGTGTTGTTCGCGGGTTTGGAGGGTCAAGCGGTAGGCGGGATTTCCCTCGGCGTCCTTGGAGACACCAATCAGGCGGCCCGGGAGCTGGCGCTCCAGGCCCTCCTTGACGGCCAGGTAACCAGCGTGAGGGCCACCAAAGCCCAGGGGAATACCAAAGCGCTGAGTGGTTCCCGCAGCGATGTCGGCACCCATCTCACCGGGAGAGCGAAGCAGAGTCATCGCGAGAAGGTCCGCCGCCACAATGGCGAGTCCCCCCTGGGCTTTGGTCGCCTCGATCACGGAGCTTGGGTCCCAGATGCGACCAGAGGCACCCGGGTATTGAATGAACGCTCCAAAGTGTTCCGGAAGGTCCCCCTGGAAATCTGTCGTCACGATCTCGATACCGAGGGGTTCTGCCCGACCCGCCAAGACAGCGAGGGTTTGCCCAAACGCGTCAGCGTCCACCAGGAACACATTGGACGCCTGACCGGAGGCGCGCCTCGCTAGAAGCATCGCTTCAGCGACCGCGGTGCCCTCATCGAGCATGGAGGCGTTAGCGGTGTGAAGCCCGGTGAGGTCCGCGACCATGGTCTGGAAGTTCAACAGCGCCTCCAGGCGGCCCTGCGAGATTTCTGGTTGGTAGGGGGTGTAAGCGGTGTACCAGCTCGGGTTTTCCAGAATGGTGCGCTTGATCACCGAGGGTGTGTAGGTGCCGTAGTAGCCCTGTCCGAGCAGGGACCTCCGCACCGTGTTGGCATCAGCGAGTGCCCGCAACTCCGCCAGGGTCTCGGCTTCCGAGGCAGCAGCGGGGATGACCGAGCGAGCAATTTCTGCCATCCGCAGGTGCCCGGGCACCGCAGCGTTCATCAGGTCCTCCAGGGTCGAATACCCGATGCGATTGAGCATCAGAGCCTGTTGGTCTGAATCTGTCCCAATGTGACGAGCAGAAAAAGCAGTAGCCATCGTCTTACTCTCCAATCAGTGCGGTGTAGGCGGTAGCGTCCAAAAGCTCCGGAAGTTCAGCAAAGCGGACCTTGATCAGCCAGCCATCGCCGTAGGGGTCCGAGTTGACGGTGTCGGGGGCGTCGACAACAGCGTTGTTGGCCTCGACAACCTCACCGGCAACGGGGGCAAAGATCTCGCCGACAGATTTGGTGGACTCCACCTCGCCGACAATCGCGCCCTGCTGGACACTGTCACCGACCTTGGGGAGAGCAACGAAAACCACATCACCCAAAGCGTCCGCGGCGTACTGGGTGATGCCGATGGTGGCCACATCGCCCGCAACCTGAACCCATTCATGATCGGAGGTGTAGTGCAGAGAATCAGGAACGTGGCTCACGAGGTGACCTTCTTTCTGGAGTAAAACGGCAAGGATGTCACCGTTACGGGGAGGCTAGCGCCCCTGACGTCGACAATAAGTTCCTGTCCCACCTCGCGGTGAGCTGCCTCAACAAACGCCATCGCGATGGGGAAGCCGAGCGTGGGGGACAAAGCACCCGAGGTAATTTCGCCGATGACAGCGCCTTGGCTATCGAGGACCGGATACTCCGCGCGCGGAGCGCGCTTGCCCTCAGCGCTCAACCCCACCAAAACTCGAGAGGACTTTTCACCGAGAGCCGTGTCTTTGCCGACAAACGATTCCTTCGCGTTCACCACAACGCCCGCGAGCCCCGCTTGGGCTGGGGTCACAAAACGAGAAAGCTCATGACCATAAAGCGGCATTCCAGCCTCCAGGCGAAGAGTGTCCCTGCAGGCCAAACCACAGAGTGTGAGCTGGTCGCCACCAGCCTCCATGAGTGCATTCCACAGGGACTCTGCCTGAGCGGAGTGAATGAAGATTTCCATTCCGTCTTCCCCGGTATAGCCGGTGCGGGCGATCAGAACATCGTGGTCACCAAAGTGCCCGCCCATGATGCGGTAGTAGCGAAGCTCCGATAACGGCTTCTCGAGTGTGACCGGCGAGGACTCCAGGATGGCGGCAGCCAGTGGGCCCTGCAGGGCAATCAAAGCCCAGTCGTCGCTGGTGTCCGTCACCCGCACGTCAAAACCGGCCGATCGAGCCTGCATCGCCTCCACCGCGGCGTCGCGGTTGGCGGCGTTCGCCACAATCAGATACGTCTGTGCCCCCAATCGATAGACGATGAGGTCATCAATCACTCCACCG
>JAQBZV010000044.1 GCA_027728145.1 Actinomycetota bacterium
TCCCGCATCCTGTGGGTCCTGTGAGCAGATGAACGTGCGCGATTCCACTCGGGCCACGTCGGTGGGTTCACTGCGGGCCAGGTAGCTTCCGGGACGCAGGTCGTCATTGAGCCTGGTCATGGTTCCCTGGGCCACCATCACGTCAATCAGGTGCTGGGCTTCTTCGGGGGATCCGTCACACCACACCACCGTGTCGGGCTCGAGCAGAGCGGTGGCTTCGTTGACCCACTCCTGAACGTCGACGGGGCGGTGGATGGCAGAGGTGCGGGTTTCGGTGCTTCGCTGATTGAGAGTCATAGACATAATCGCTCCTTGGTGGTGGTCTGACTCTAGTTTTGTCAAGACGAAGGGGTGTGTTTGACCAAAATGCTTGTCAAAAAACGCTGTTTTTGCGATATCGTCAGGGAATGGTAGAAATCTTGGCGCTCGGACAACGCGTCCGGCACGCACGACAACAAGCAGGGCTCACCCTGGAGGAACTCAGCCAGCAGGTGGGGGTGACCGCGAGCCAGCTCTCCCTGGTGGAGACTGGCAAGCGAGAAGCGAAGATCAGCTTGCTCTCCTCTCTCGCCAGCGCGCTCTCCGTCGAGGTCTCCGAACTTCTTGATGAGACACCCCCCAACGAGCGCGCTCGATTGGAGCGTGAGTGGGCTGCCGCCCAATCGAGCTCGCTGGTGTCGTCCTTGGGCTTGCCTGCTCTGAGGGTGTCGAAGTCATTGACTGACGAGCACCTCTCCGTCATGGTGGGGCTTTATCACGAGCTGGTGCGAAGAGAAAAGCTCGCGCTTGCCACACCCGAGGAGGCGCGTCGGGCCAACACAGAGCTTCGCCACCGAATGCGCGAGCTCAACAACTATCGCGACGACTTGGAGGAGCTCGCTGAGGATCTTGTGCGCTCGGTGGGACACACCTCCACCGGTGCGCTGACGCACCGCGAGGTGGCGATGATGGCGGGCAAGCTCGGACTGGAGATTGTTCACGTCGGGGATCTGCCGCGCAGTGCGAGAAGTGTCACTGACTTAGAAAACGGCCGGATATATCTCCCCCCAGCGTCCATCCCCGGTGGCCACGGTTTGCGATCCCTGGCCCTGCAGGCAATCGCCCACCAGGTGCTCTCCCACCCGGTTCCGAAAACCTACGAAGAGTTCCTCCAGCAGCGACTGGATATCAACTACTTCGCCGCCGCTTGCTTGATGCCAAAAACCCAGGCTCTCGAGTTCTTGCACGCCTCGAAAAAGTCCAAGAACCTTGCGGTCGAGGACTTCCGAGACGCATTTGGTGTGACCCACGAGGCAGCCGGGCTCAGGTTTATGAACTTAGCCACGGAGCACCTGGGTTTACCGCTGCACTTTCTTCGCGTCGGCGATGACGGCTTGGTCTATAAGGCGTATGAAAACGACGGGTTGGTGTTGCCAGAAGACGTCACCGGCTCCACCGAGGGCCAGATTGTGTGCCGGCACTGGAGCGCCCGGGAGGCTTTCGTGCGAACCAATCGCACCACGGAGTATTACCAATACACCGACACCCCGGAGGGAACCTTCTGGGAGTCCACCCAGATTGGAACCTCCACCACCGATGAGTTCTCCATCACGGTGGGGGTCAAGTTTGAAGACGCCAAGTGGTTCCGGGGTCGAGACACCACTGAGCGCAAGGTGTCCAAGTGTCCCGACACCGAGTGTTGTCGGAGACCCGTGGCGTCCCTCCGAGACAAGTGGGCAGGCAAAGCCTGGACCAGTGCCAGACTGCACGCCCACGTGCTGTCTCCACTTCGAGGGGGCATGTTCCCAGGGGTCGATGATGTGGAACTCTTTGAGTTCTTAGAAGTCCACGAGTCACCCGATGCCAGCGCTGATGCCTAGGAAGTGCCCCCAGTAGGATTCGAACCTACGGCCTTCTGCTCCGGAGGCAGACGCTCTATCCCCTGAGCTATGGGGGCTCGGTGGGGCACCATCCAGGCTACAACCTCGAGGCCCTCCCGGGAGCCCCCGCCACTAGGATGGGGCGTTGTGGACCCCCGAGCATTAGCGGCACTCATTCGAGATAGCGCCGCGAAACATCTGGCGGACGCACCTGCTCTGACCGAGGACGATATCGCTCTGGAGCGCCCCAAGAATCGCGAGCACGGAGATTGGGCGACCTCGATTGCTCTGAAGCTTGCGAAAGTCGTGGGTTCCAATCCCCGAGATCTCGCCACCGCGATTGCCTCGGAGCTACTCGCCCACGATGGAATACGCTCCGCCGAGGTCGCGGGTCCTGGGTTTATCAACATCACCCTGGACGCCGGCAGCGCCGGCGAACTGGTCAAAACCATCGTGGAGGCAGGCGAGGCTTACGGAACGGGCACCGAGCTTGCCGGCCAGGTCATCAATGTGGAGTTTGTCTCGGCAAACCCCACCGGGCCCCTCCACATTGGCCACACCCGCTGGGCGGCCCTGGGGGATTCGTTGGTCCGAGTGCTCCGGGCAGCGGGCGCGAGTGTCACCTCCGAGTTTTACATCAACGACCAGGGCGTCCAGATGGACAAGTTTGGTCTCTCCGTTATTGCCGCAGCACAAGGGTCCGAGCCCCCAGAGGACGGGTATCAGGGCGACTACATCGCCGAGTTAGCAACCAGGGTTCTGCAGCGGGTCCCAAGCCTTCTCGACATGCCAGAGCCCACCCGCACCGGGACAGCGCGGGATCAGGCGTATGAACTTCAACTGGGGGACATCAAGGATTCGCTCTCGCGCTTCAACGTGGACTTTGATGTCTGGTTTTCCGAGCGAACCCTCCACGACCAGGGCACGGGGGAAACCAGCCCTATCGATGACTCCGTGGAGCGTTTGCGCGCGGGCGGTCACGTTTTTGATGAGGAGGGTGCGACCTGGGTGCGCACTACCGATTTTGGTGACGATAAAGATCGCGTGATCCGCCGAGCGAATGGCGCTTATACGTATTTCGCGGCGGACGCCGCGTATTACTTGTCGAAGTCAGACCGGGGTTTTTGGAAGAAGATCTACCTGCTCGGGGCAGATCACCACGGCTACATTCACCGCCTGAAAGCTTTGGCAGGTGCGGCCGGGGATGACCCCGAGGTCAATGTGGAAATCCTGATCGGACAGTTGGTGAGTATCAATGGGGCAAAGCTGTCTAAGCGTGCCGGCAACATTGTGGAACTGGATGACCTGCAAGCGTGGTTGGGAACCGACTCGCTGCGCTACTCCCTGGGTCGCTATCCCGCGGACTCACCGTTGAGCCTGGACCCCGAAATCCTCACCAAGCGCAGTAATGACAACCCGGTGTTTTATGTCCAATACGCTCACGCCCGAACCCATCAGGTGGCGAGAAACGCTTTAGCCGCTGGGGTGACCAGGGAGACTTTTGAACCGGGAACTCTCACCCACGACACCGAGTCCACTCTGATTGCTTCGCTCGGTGATTTCCCGCGGGTTGTTGCCCAGGCTGCCGAGCTTCGCGAACCACACCGCGTTGCCCGCTATCTCGAGGAGGTCGCCTCGGTGTATCACCGCTGGTATGACGCCTGTCGGGTCACCCCACAGGGGGATGACCCGATGGAGGCAGTCCATGGCACGAGGCTCTGGCTCAATGATGCGACCGGCCAGGTGCTCCGCAATGGTCTGGCCATGCTCGGTGTGAGTGCTCCTGAGCGCATGTAACTATTGCCCCCAGGAGTGATTCGCTATCCTGGGGGAGGCTTCAGGGACCAATCCGGGTTCGCTCGCCTCACACTAAGACTGCGACTCGTGAGGTGAGTGCTGTGTCTAATCCCCTAGCGCCGGAGTGGCTGTCGCCCCCGGTCGATGCGAATGCCCTGCATTCGGGGTTGTGGCCTGCCAGTATGCGGAGGGATTCCTCCGGCGCCCTCGAAGTGGGGGGAGTACCAGTCGCTGACTTGGTGGAGCGCTATGGCACTCCGCTGTATGTGTTTGACCAGGACGACCTGATTGCCAGAGCCACACACGTCCAGGGTGCCGTGACCTCTGCCTGTGCTCGACACGGCGTGACCGGAAGCGTCTACTACGCCTCCAAGTCCTTCATTTCCGGACACGTTGTCTCGTGGATTGAGGGAGCCGGGCTGGGCTTTGACGTCGCGACCGCTGGAGAAATGGCGGTGGCGATTGCCGGGGGAGCAAATGCTGATCACCTCGAGTTTCAGGGCAACAACAAGTCTGAGGATGAAATCGCCCAGGCGATGAGTGCCGGGGTGGCGACCATCGTGATCGATGCGCCCATTGAAGCTGCCCGCATCCAGAAGATCGCGTCCGCGGTGGATACTCGCCAGAAAGTCATGATCCGCGTAAACACGGGTGTTCACGCGGACACCCATGACTATTTGGCCACTGCGAGGGAAGATCAAAAGTTCGGACTGTCTCCCGAGGAGGCCGTTGCCCTGGTGTCCACGATTCGTGAGTCCTCACACCTGGATTTTGTGGGGTTGCACTCCCACATCGGGTCGCAAATTTTCCGCACCGAAGGATTCCTTGAAGCCGCCACCCGCATGGTGGAGGCCTATCAGCAGGTGCGACGAGACGACGAGCCCTTCACCTTGAACCTGGGTGGTGGATTCGGTATTGCCTATACCGAGGCTGACCAGCCGATGGAGGTGGGGGAGCTGATTGACGCCATCGTGGATCACGTGGCGGCGCAGTGCGCCAAGCGCGGGGTTCCGGTTCCCAACCTCGCGTTTGAACCGGGTCGCATCATCTCGGGCCCCGCTGGAGTGACTCTCTACAGTGTCGGAGTGACCAAGCCTGTGACGGTGCACGAGGGTGACCAGGTGGCCACCAGGCTCTATGTGAGTGTCGATGGCGGCATGAGCGATAACGCCAGGCCAGCCCTCTATGGCGCGAACTACAGCGCTCGGATTGCCTCCCGGGAATCCGGGGAGGCACCTGTACTCGTTCGGGTTGTCGGTAAGCACTGTGAAAGTGGCGACATCGTGGTGAACGCGGAATACCTTCCCGGTGATGTCGCCCCGGGTGATGTTCTGGCGGTTGCTGCCACCGGAGCGTATTGCTATTCGCTGGCCAGCAACTACAACGTGGTGGGACGCCCTCCGGTTGTTGCGGTCTCCGGTGGCTCCTCTACCCTGATGGTGGCGGGCGAGACTCTCGATGATGTGCTGGCCAGAGATCAAGGACTCTCGAGGGGTCAGGAATAGGACAATGCGCGAGAACTATAGAAAACTTCGGGTCGCCGTCTTGGGCGGTGGAACCGTGGGTGCTCAGGTGGCCCACCGACTGCTGGACAACGCCGACGAGTTGGGTTCGCGCTCCGGAGCCGGTCTCGAACTGATTGGCGTTGCCGTTCGCGATCTGTCTGCGAAACGCTCGGTTGCCCTGCCGAAAAAACTTCTCACCACTGATCCGCACTCGTTGATTGTGGGAGCAGACATCGTTGTGGAACTGATGGGTGGGCTCGAGCCAGCTCGCACCCTGGTCCTGGAGGCTCTCGCCTCGGGTGCCGACGTAATCACCGCCAACAAGGCGCTGTTGGCTGAGCACGGCCCCGAGCTGTTTGATGCCGCCGCCAAGGTGGGTGCTCAGTTGTATTACGAGGCGGCCGTGGCGGCAGCGATTCCGATTATTCGACCGCTCCGAGATTCTCTGGCCGGAGATCATGTCACCAAAATCATGGGCATCGTAAATGGCACCACGAACTACATTCTGGATGAGATGGACACCTTGGGGCTTGGCTTTGAGGAGGCACTCGCGGCGGCAACAGACCTCGGCTACGCCGAAGCAGACCCCACTGCTGACATTGAGGGCTATGACGCTGCCCAAAAAGCCTCCATTCTTTCCTCCCTCGCGTTTCACACGGCGGTCCCCCTGGTTGACGTTTACCGGGAGGGCATCACCGGCGTGAGCGCTGGACAAATTGAGGCAGCCAAGCGCTCCGGCCACGTCATCAAGTTGCTGGCTATCTGTGAGCGACGCGTCGATGCCCACACCGGCCAGGAGGGTGTGAGCACTCGCGTTCACCCGACTCTGATCCCCCGAACCCATCCCTTGGCTGCTGCGCGGGGAGCAAATAACGCGGTCTACGTGGAGGCCGAAGCTGCCGGTCCGCTGATGTTTTATGGCGCCGGTGCTGGTGGCCCCGAGACTGCCTCCGCCGTGTTGGGTGACATAGTCTCTGCCGCGAGGCGACACGTTGCCGGAGGTCCGGGCGTGGGGGAGAGCACCCACGCTGACCTTCCGAGCATTCCGCTCTCCCACGTCGAGAGCAGACTCCAGATCACTCTGGTGGTCGCAGACCAACCCGGTGTTTTGGCGGCAATAGCAGGAGTCTTCAGCGAGCACCAGGTCTCCGTGGAAACACTCCACCAGAGTGTGGCCACCACCGAGGAAGCGGGAGCCCAGACCGCTACGCTTGTCATCCAGACACACCTTGCGTCCGAAGAGCGCACGCAGGCCACCATTACTGCTCTCGAGCACAATCCGGTGGTGTTGAGCGTGTCCAGTGTGTTGCGAGTAGAGGGATAAGGCAGATGGCGTTGTTCGGTTTCAACCGACCCGAGGGCCCCCGGCATCGCATGGGGTCTCGTCAGTGGCGCGGCGTCATCCACGAGTATGCCGATCGTCTTGACGTGAGTAAGAAAACTCCCGTAGTCACGCTGGGTGAGGGTGGAACACCGTTGATCGAAGCCCACCGACTTTCCGAGATGACCGGACTGAAGGTATTTATCAAGTTCGAGGGGATGAACCCCACCGGGTCGTTCAAAGATCGCGGGATGACCATGGCGGTCACCAAAGCCAAAGAGCACGGCGCGAAAGCCGTCATCTGCGCCTCCACCGGTAACACGTCCGCCTCAGCAGCCGCCTATGCCGCCTTTGGCGGCATGACCGCTGCCGTGTTGGTGCCCGATGGCAAGATTTCGATGGGCAAGCTCAGCCAGGCCGTCATTCATAACGCCCACGTGTTGCAGGTTGGTGGCAACTTTGATGACTGCCTGGATATCGCTCGGGAGCTCGCAGAAAACTACCCCGTCCACTTGGTCAACTCGGTCAACAACGACCGCATCGAGGGCCAAAAGACCGCGTCTTTTGAAGTCATCGACGTGCTGGGTCGAGCACCGGACTACCACTTTTTGCCGGTCGGAAATGCGGGAAACTACACCGCCTACCACCGCGGGTACAAGGAAGAGGCGAAGCGCGGTCGCACCTCCCGCATCCCCCGGATGTTTGGATTCCAAGCTGCGGGGTCTGCGCCGTTCATCATCGGGGAGCGGGTCAAGAACCCTGACACGATTGCCACGGCCATCCGGATCGGTAATCCCGCATCGTGGGACTTGGCGCTTGCCGCCCGAGAGGACAGCAACGGCTACTTCGGAGCGATTGACGATCAGGGAATTCTTGCCGCCCACAAGCTTCTCGCCAAAGAGGTCGGTGTTTTTGTCGAACCGTCCTCGGCGATCAGCGTTGCCGGTTTGATGGAGCGTGCAGAAGCGGGGGTCCTGGAAAAAGGCGCCACCGTCGTGTTGACGGTGACCGGCCACGGGTTGAAAGACCCCCAGTGGGCGCTCAAGAACCTGGATGGGTCTGACGCCGAACCGACCAAAGTCCCCGTCGATGTCGCACACATTGCCGACGTGTTGGGATTGAAGGCCGGCGCATGACGAAGACTCCGCCGATAGGGCGCCATGTGGTGGTGGAGGTCCCCGCGACAACGGCCAACCTGGGTCCTGGTTTTGACACCCTCGGAATGGCACTGACCATCCACGATCGCTT
>JAQBZV010000045.1 GCA_027728145.1 Actinomycetota bacterium
ACAGACTTGTTTCGCGGAATGCCGCTGATCATCGTCCTCTACATCGTCGGATTTGGCGTGCCAGGCCTCGGAGCTCTCCCCCGCATGCCCCTCGAGTTCTGGGGCACTATTGCGCTCATCCTCACCTACTCCGCCTATGTGGCGGAGGTTTTTCGTGCCGGGATCGAGTCGGTCCACCCCTCCCAGCGGCTCGCAGCACGGTCATTGGGCCTGGGCTATGGCAAAACACTGCGCTTGGTTGTTCTCCCTCAAGCCATCCGGAAAGTAACGCCGGCTCTCATGAACGATTTCATCGCCATGCAAAAAGATGTGGGGTTGATTTCTGTTCTAGGAGCTGTCGATGCAGTCCGGGCCGCCCAAATCGAGACAGCGCAAGCTTTCAACTTCACCCCGTATGTCCTCGCGGGGCTGCTCTTTGTGCTCTTGGCACTGCCGATGATTCGGCTAACGGATTGGTATTCCGCAAGGCTGCGCGCGAGAGAACAGGCGGGTTCGGTCGTATGACCGCAGTCCTGCGCCTGGAGAACATTCATAAAAGCTTTGGCGAGACCACTGTGCTCTCCGGCATCTCTCTCGATGTTGCCCACGGCGAAGTCGTCGCCCTGATTGGGGCAAGTGGTTCAGGGAAATCAACACTTCTGCGCTGCGTCAACCTCTTGGAGCAAATCGACGATGGTCAGATATGGCTCAGTGGTGACGACATCTCCGATCCCCGAGTGAACCCTGACGCCATCCGGCAACGAATTGGGGTGGTGTTTCAACAGTTCAACCTGTTCCCCCACCTGTCTGTGCAACGAAACATCACCCTTTCGCTGACGCATGTGTTCGGCATGTCCAAGACCGATGCCACGGCACGGGCCACAGAGCTACTCGAGCGCGTGGGCCTCGCGGAGAAAGCCCTCTGGTACCCCGATCGACTTTCTGGGGGTCAGCAACAAAGGGTTGCTCTCGCCCGAGCCATTGCCTGCCAACCCGAGGTGCTCCTCCTCGATGAAATAACGTCAGCCTTGGACCCCGAGCTCGTGGGCGAGGTACTCGAATTGGTTCGCTCTCTCAAGGAGGACGGCACCACCATTGTCATGGCGACCCACGAAATGGCATTCGCCCGAGATGTTGCCGATCGCGTGTTTTTCCTCGACAAGGGACTTATCGCCGAGTCAGGGCCCGCTCAGGAGGTATTCGAGAACCCACGTGACGGCCGAACGAAAGCGTTTCTCCAGCGCTTCCGCGGCACTGAAATCTAGGGCGTATCCAGAGCGTCAACAAGAGCGCCAAGCTCCGCACGCTGCTTCGCAACCTGCTCGGGTGCGGTCCCGCCCCGGCCAGATTTGGCCTGCAGTGACGCTTCCAGAGTCATGGCGGAGCGGACCTCGGGGGTGAGGTGAGGAGAAATCGAGGCCATATCCTCATCGGAGGCCTCGTCGAGTTCGATGCCTCGTTCTTCGCAGTGCGCGACAAGTGCTCCCACGATTTCGTGGGCTTCCCGGAACGCAACCCCCTGACCCACCAGATAATCCGCCACATCGGTGGCGAGGGAGAACCCCGCCGTCGCGTTTCGCTCCATGGTGTCCAGATTGAATCTCAGCGACGCCACAAGCCCCGCCATAGCCGGCAGGACGACCAACAGTGTGTCCACCGAGTCAAACAGGGGTTCTTTGTCCTCTTGCAGATCGCGGTTATAGGCGAGGGGCAGGCCTTTGAGGGTGGTCAGTAAACCGGTGAGGTTTCCGACGAGTCGCCCGCTCTTTCCACGAGCAAGTTCCGCGATGTCCGGGTTCTTTTTCTGCGGCATCATCGAGGACCCCGTGGCAAACGCATCATCCAGGCTCACGTAGGAGAACTCAGCGGAGGAGTAGATGATGATTTCTTCTGCGAGCCGGGACACATCAAGGCCAATCTGAGCGGTGATGTAGAGGAACTCGGCCACACCATCGCGCGAGGACGTCCCATCTAGCGAGTTAGGCGAGACGGAATCAAAACCTAGCTCCTGGGCAATGGTCTCGGGGTTGAGCCCTAGGCCGCCACCTGCAAGCGCACCGCCACCATAGGGAGAGACGTTGTTTCTGCGTGACCAGTCATCGATTCGCTGAATATCGCGAATCAGCGGCCAGGCGTGAGCGAGAAGGTAGTGGGCCACTAAGACCGGTTGAGCGTGCTGGAAGTGGGTTCGACCCGGCATCGCCCGGTCCCCCACCTCCTCGGAGCGCTGCAGGAGAATCCGCACGCACTCCAGAAGGATGCTGCGCAACGCCCTGGCAGAATCCCGGGCATACATGCGCACAAAGGTGGCAATCTGATCGTTGCGGCTTCGGCCCGCACGCAACGAACCTCCCAGAGTTTCTCCTACCCGCTCGATAAGAATTCGCTCGAGCGCGCCGTGGACGTCCTCATCGGATTCCCGAGGGTGGATGCGATCCCCCAGGTAGTCCTCGCGGATGGTGTCCAGAGCGGCAAGAATGGTGTCGAGGTCTCGATGCCGCAGGTGACCAGCCTGGGCCAGGGCTCGTGCATGGGCCGCTGTGGCATCCAAGTCATAGGGAACGAGGCGCCAATCAAAATGGGTGGACTTACTCAGCCGCTGCAGCACGTAGTCAGGGCCTGAGGAAAAACGACCACCCCAGAGGGCGCCCTCTCCCGTTTGGCCTGCCACGATTACCGCTACTTTCCTTGGTTCCGCTTCGCAGAAATCTTGCTCGGCAGCGACCACAGCTCAATGAAGCCCTTTGCGTGGGACTGATCAAAAGTGTCACCCGTGTCATAGGTGGCGAGGTCAAAGTCATAGAGGCTTTCCGGTGATTTACGGCCGGTAACCATGGCGACACCGGAGTGCAGGCGCACCCGAACCTCCCCAGAGACATGCTCTTGGGTGTGATCCATGAACGCATCGAGGCTGTGCTTGAGCTCCGAGAACCACAGACCGTCATAGATCAGGTTCGCCCAATCAGCTTCCACTTTCCTCTTGTAACGGCCGAGATCGCGCTCCAGAACCAGGTTCTCGAGTTCCTCGTGGGCGTTGATGAGAGTCTGAGCCCCGGGCACCTCATAGACCTCCCGGGATTTGATTCCCACAAGTCGGTCTTCGATGATGTCGACCCGGCCCACGCCGTGGGCTCCGGCACGAGTGTTGAGAACCTGGATGGCCTCCAGAGGCGTCACCGGGGCGCCATCGATAGCGACCGGAATTCCGCGATCAAAGGTGATGGTGACGTCCTCGGCAGGAAGACCCTTCGCGGGATCGTCGGTGTACTCCCAGACATCATCACCGGGGGCATTCCACGGGTCTTCCAGTGCTCCGGTCTCCACGGTGCGACCCCAGACGTTCTTGTCCACGGAGTAGGGATTCTTCTTGCTCTGTTTGATCGGCAAACCGTGCTCTTCGGCATAGATGATGGCTTTGTCGCGAGTTAGCGCAAGGTCACGAATCGGCGCAATGCTGGTGAGCGATGGGGCAAGAGCTGCCACCGCTGCTTCAAAGCGGACCTGGTCATTGCCCTTACCGGTGCAGCCGTGGGACACCGTGTCCGCACCCAACTCGAGCGCAACCCTGGCCAAATGCTTGGCAATGACGGGCCTGGACAGCGCTGACACCAGCGGGTAGCGCTTTTGATACAGCGCGTTGGCTTTGAGTGCTGGCATCACAAAATCGTTGGCGAACTCATCTCGCGCATCGACAACAATGGCCTCCACCGCACCGCAGTCCAGGGCGCGCTGGCGGATGTCGTCCATGTCCTCGCCACCCTGACCCACGTCCACAGCAAGCGCGATGACCTCTTTACCGGTGGCGTCTTTCAGCCAGCCGATACCCACGGAGGTGTCAAGACCGCCGGAATACGCAAGAACAACACGATCAGACAACGAGGACGCTTCTTTCTGCCACGAGCATGGCCGCTAGGGGTTGAGGGCTCAGTCTACTGGGGTGCACCGTGCGCTAAGCCCGTTGCAGAAGCCACACCAGGAGCGCCTTCTGGGCATGAAGTCGGTTCTCCGACTCATCCCAAATCACGCTCTGGGGGCCATCAATGACCTCGGGCGCGACCTCAAATCCTCGGTCAGCTGGCAGGCAGTGCAAAAAGATTGCTGCCGAATCAGCCTGAGCCATGGCTGAAGAATCGACTTGATAGTGACCAAAGGTCGCTACCCGTTCGGCTTTCTCGGCTTCTTTACCCATCGACACCCAGGTGTCTGTCACCACCGCGTCAGCTCCCGCGAGAGCTACGCCAGGCTCTGCAGTAACCATCACTGAACCACCGGTCGCCTCGGCAATGGCTCTCGCATCGCCCACGACACTCTGTGCGGGGGAGAATTCCTTGGGGCAGGCAATGCGGACGTGCATTCCCGCGGTGGCTCCGGCGAGCAGGTAGCTCTGGGCCATGTTGGAGCCACCATCGCCGAGGAAGGCAACGCTCAACCCCGCCAAGGATCCTTTGTGCTCGCGGATTGTCAACAAGTCCGCGAGGAGTTGACACGGGTGAAAATCATCACTGAGTGCGTTGACCACAGGAACGGTAGTGCCTTTGGCCATCTCTTCGAGACCGTCCTGCCCGTAAGTGCGCCAGACAATAGCCGCCACCATCCGCTCGAGCACCCGAGCCGTATCTGACGGGGTTTCTTTACCACCCAGCTGCGAGTTGGCGGTCGAAATAATCAGCGGTTGGCCACCCAAGTCGGCAATCCCCACCGCAAAGGACACTCGTGTCCGGGTGGAGGACTTATCAAAGATGACGGCAACGGTCTGGGGTCCGGCGAGGGGGCGCTCGCCCCATCGATCGGACTTCATCGACTCTGCGAGATCGAGGATTTCCTGCTGCTCCGCAGGCGTGATGTCATCATCACGGAGAAAATGCCTCGTCATGATGCCACGACCTCTGTTCCAATTCCCGACGTGGTGAACGCCTCCAACAACAGTGAATGGGCCAGTCTGCCATCAATGATGGCCGCTTTGGGAACACCGCCGGCGACGGCGTCGAGACAGGCTGACATTTTGGGAATCATCCCGCTCTCCAAACTCGGCAGAAGCTCGGCCAACTCGCTGACAGTAATGGTCGAGATCAGAGAATCCGTGGCCGGCCAGTTCGCATAAAGACCGGCAACGTCGGTCAACAGCACGAGCTTTTCTGCTCCCAAAGCCACAGCCAATGCTGCCGCCGCGGCATCGGCATTGACGTTCAGTAGGCCGGTGCCATCCCGGTTGGGGGCAATGGAGGAGATCACGGGGATTTTTCCGCCCTCCAGCAACCTGAGAATCTCGCGGGGGTTGACCTTCACCACCTCACCGACATGACCTAGGTCGACCTCCACGCCGTCCACCACAGCGCCGCGTCTATCCGCCACGAACAAGCCATCATCTTCACCGTTGAGCACCACGGCCAAATCGCTGTGGTGGTTGATGCGACGCTGCAGATCAGCGCCAATTTCGTCGCGGAGGACGTCTCGAATCACGGGGATGGCCTCGGTGGAGGTGACCCGGTAACCACCCTGGAATTCAGACGCTATTCCTTTATCGCCGAGCGCTCGGGAGATCTGTGGTCCACCACCGTGAACCACGACAGGTTTCACCCCGACAGTGGCAAGAAAGACCATGTCATCGGCGAAGGCGTCCAGAAGTGTGTCCTCCACCATGGCATTGCCACCCAGTTTGATCACGAAGATGCTGCCCTGGAAACGACGAATCCAGGGCAGGGCCTCGGTCAGGGTTCCCGCTTTGATGAAGGCGTCCTCGTGGGACACGGCTGTGGTGTCCATGGCTAACTCGAGTAGGCGCTGTTCTCGTGGACATAGTCGTGGGTGAGGTCGTTGGTCCAGATCGTCGCCGACTCTCCCCCAGCGTTGAGCTCCAGCAGAAGGTGGGTTGCTCGGGGAGTCAGGTCAACCTCACTCCGCGGGCGGTCTGGATGACCCTGGTGACACACCCGAATCCCATTCATGGAAACATCCACGGCAAAGGGATCAAAGTCTGCCTCGACGGTGCCAATCGCCGCCAGAACGCGTCCCCAATTGGGGTCATTCCCGAAAACAGCAGCTTTGAAGAGGTTATTTCTCGCAACAGAGCGTCCCACCGCAACAGCGTCATCCTCACTGGCAGCACCTCGAACTTCGATGGTGATGTCGTGGGACGCCCCTTCGGCGTCTCTCAACAGTTGTCCCGCCAACTCTGCACACAGCCCTGTCAATGAATCCTGGAATGCTTCCAGCTCGGGAGCGATCCCACTGGCTCCGGAGGCCATCAGGGTGACCTGATCGTTGGTGGACATACATCCATCAGAGTCCAACCGATCAAAGGTCACGCTGGTGGCGGCGCGAAGCGCCGCATCGAGGTCCCGAGCTGGCAACAGGGCGTCGGTAGTAATGACAACCAGCATGGTGGCAAGCCCGGGTGCCAGCATTCCGGCACCTTTGGCCATTCCGCCGAGCGTGATATCGCCCTCGGGTGTCGAGAGGGTGGTGTGCGCCATTTTCGGCACCGAGTCCGTGGTCATAATGGCCCTGGCAGATTCTTCACCTGATTCAGGCGAGTCATCGCGCCTAGCGAGCGCTAACTCAAGACCGTGGAGCAGGGCTCCCGCCGGAAGCAGTTCCCCAATCAAACCGGTGGAGCACACCTGAATTTCGGTGGCTCCCACATCACCCAGAAGACTCGCCGCCTTTTCCGCGGTGGCGTGGGTGAGCTGGAAACCCTCGGGACCGGTGAAGCAATTAGCTCCCCCCGAGTTCAACACAATGCCTCGAATGACTCCCGAGGAAATAGCCTGCTCTGACCACAGAATGGGATGAGCCCTCGCCCGATTCCGAGTAAAGACGGCTGCACCAGCAAAAGTGGGACCCTCATTCACCACGACGGTCAGGTCTAGCCCTTCCGAAGAACTCAAGCCCGCGTCCACGCTGCCCGCTGTAAAACCCGCTGCGGCTGTCACACTCACGGTGCTACTCCGTTGCGAGTAAGGCCCAGCGTCTCCTCGAAGCCCAGCGCAAGGTTCAGCGACTGGAGCGCAGCCCCCGCGGTCCCTTTGACCAGGTTGTCAATCGCTGAGATCACGATGACGCGGTTCACGCTCTCGTCAACGGCCACCCCGAGGTGAACCTGGTTGCTGCCCACCACATCGCCGGTTCGCGGAAACTGCCCCAGAGGCAACACGGTCACGAAAGGTTCCGTGGCGTAGGCATCCTGAAGCTCGCGGTGGATGTCTGTGGCGCTGTGGCTCGAGAGCCGAAGGCCACTGCAGGTGGCAAGAATTCCGCGGGACATGGGCACCAGCACCGGTGTCATGGAGAGGGTGACGTCGTGACCGGTGGAGGTGCGCAGGTTCTGTCGAATTTCGGGGATGTGTCGATGTATTCCACCGACTGCATACGGGTTGGCGGAGCCTTGGAGTTCGGAACCCATGAGGTCGGACCTAGGTGTCTTGCCGGCACCAGAGGACCCCACCGCCAGAACAGCACTCAGGTCCTGAGCGGCAATAATCCCCCGGGATATCAGCGGAACAAGCGCCAAGGTGATGGCGGTGGCGTTGCAGCCAGGCGCTGCGAGAGTGGTGGCTCCCTGGATCAGCTCGCGCGATGACGGTCCGCTTAGTCGAGGCAGCTCCGGCATGGCATAGGTGAACGGGGCGTAGTGGGTTCCACCGTAAAAGGCGTCCCAGTCCGCGGGGTCCTCCAACCGGCGATCCGCCCCCAAGTCCACCAAGATTTTTT
>JAQBZV010000046.1 GCA_027728145.1 Actinomycetota bacterium
TACGGAGCGCCAGCGCATCGGAGCCGAGTGCTAAAAAGTTCATGCCGTACTCGCGCATCGACGGGATGCGTGCCGGGTCAGAGATCAGCGACCCCACCGGAATCTGGGCTGACCGAGCGGCCTGGACCACGGTGGTGACAGCAGCGGTGAACACCGGTGCGTCAAAGTCCTCGGGCACCCCCAAAGCAAAGGACAAATCCAGGGGTCCCACAAACAGGGAGTCCACACCCCCCAGTGCTGCAATCTCTTGCACCGCAGCGAGAGCACCGGTGGTCTCAATCTGGATCATCACCACACCGCGCGCGGTGTCTCGCACCGACTGGCTTGCCCAGCCAGCGCTGCGAGTGTAGGAGGCGACTCCTCGTTGGCCCTCTGGCGGATAGTCGACATAGGAGACGCATTCGCGGGCTTCCTCGAGGGATTCAATCCGGGGCAGCATGACCCCGGCAGCTCCCTGGTCAAGCACCCACCCCACGACGGAGCGCTCGGGCTTGGGCACCCGAACAACTAGGGGTATGCCAGCGGCGCTTGCCGCTTGGACGCTTGGTCCCACCTGCTCGAGTGTGCCGCCGCCGTGCTCGAGATCCAGCAGCACCCACTCACACCCGGCAAGGGCTGCCACCTCAATGGCGGTGGGGCTTGCCAACCCCAAGAATGTCCCAGGGCTCATCGCGGGAGAGCTCAGGCACTCCCGCAACATGGCTACTGCCGTGGCGTTTGTCACCCGTGCCACTTCTGGCGCTTCAGACCGGCCTCGTATTCCTTGCGCTTTTCCTCGATCCAGGGCTGCTCGTGGACCTCAGCCGGTGCGACATCCCACCAGACATTGGCGCTCGGCAAATTAGCGTGCGGGACGGTGGGGACGACAATCACGAAGGGTCCATCGTGGTCGCGAGCCTTCTCCAAAGCGGCTCGGACATCGTCTGCACTGTGGACGCGGAGGGCTGTTGCTCCCATGCCCTCAGCCATCTTCACCAAGTCAATGTCGAGGTAGTCGCCCTCGAGGCGACCGGTTCCCTTTTCGGTGACCATCTGATCACCCTGGCGGTAGCGGAACTCGTTACCAAAGTGCGCACCGGTTCGCCACATCTGAAGCCTCCGAATCACCTGGTACCCGTGGTTCTCCGAGATGACCAGGGTGAGGCGCAGGTTCTCTTGGCACGCGGTAACCAGCTCGGTCGGCGCCATGACAAAGGTGCCATCACCGACAAAGCTGAGGACGCGCTTGGACTGGTCGGGAGTTGCCCACCGAACACCTATGGCTGCGGGAACCTCATAGCCCATGCAGGAAAACCCGAACTCGAGGTGGCAGTGGCGACCCTTCGTGGCGTCCCATGCTTTCTGGAGGTCTCCGGGAGGACCACCAGCTGCGGTAATGATGGTGTCGCCTTCGCGGGAGGTTT
The DNA here is from genome assembly GCA_027728145.1 of Actinomycetota bacterium. Classification (GTDB taxonomy): domain Bacteria; phylum Actinomycetota; class Actinomycetes; order Actinomycetales; family Microbacteriaceae; genus Pontimonas. The sequence goes on from JAQBZV010000046.1 coordinate 1,404, forward strand.
CCTGCATCAGACCAATCAGCTGGGCCTGAGTCAGGATCGCATCGGTGGGTTCGGAGTCAGGCAGGGTGCTCTGGTCGAAGACCACGGACGAGTCGAGGTATTCCGCTCGGGTGGTCCACCACTCCTCCATGCGCTCCTGGACGGACTTGGCCCAGGCGGCGGGAACGGTATACGAGCCGACCTCGGTGAGCAGAGCCGCTAACGCCTTCTTGGCATCGGCGACCACGGTGGTGGCACCCTGCTTGATGCCGTCGTGCTCTGTGACGTTGATGGAGGCAAACTTCACGTCCGGGTTATCAAACATGGACTGTGAGCCGGTCGCGAAGTCACCCATTCGGGTTCCGACGTGAACAATCAGGTCAGCTTCCGAGACAACGATGCGGGTTTGGGGAGTTCCTTCCAGACCAATTCCCCGCAGGTGCCAGGGTCCGGGGTTCTGGATGGCACCCTTGCCACCAAAGGTCTCGGCGACGGGAATACCCGTCGCGTTCGCCAGAGCTTCCAGCTCGGGCGTTGCCTCGGAGTAGTGGATTCCACCACCGGCCACGATGACGGGCTTTTTGGCAGCTTTGATCATGGCGGCCACGGCGGCGATTTCCTCGGCCTCGGGAGTGGGTCGGCGAATAATCCAGTCGCGCTCTTCGAAGAACTCGACAGGGTAATCAAAGGCGTGAGATTGAACATCCTGCGGAAGTGAAATCACCACGGCACCCGTTTCGGAGGGGTTGGCCAGCACCCGGAAGGCTTGGGGCAGCGCCACCAGCAACTGCTCGGGGCGCGTGATGCGGTCAAAGAACCGTGAGATGGGTCGAAACGCATCATTCACCGACACGTCGGGCCCACCCGGGTATTCCAGTTGCTGGAGGACGGGACCTTGGCGCCTGGTCGCATAGACATCACCGGGCAACAGCAGAAGGGGGATGCGGTTGATGGTCGCGAGAGCGGCCGGTGTCACCATGTTCATTGCACCGGGTCCCACCGACGCGGTGACCGCGAGGGTTTGACGACGTTTCGAAGCCTTGGCGAAAGCCACAGCGCTGTGAGCGAGCCCCTGCTCGTTTCGTCCCTGCACAAAGGGGAGGTCATCGCTGAACTGGTCGAGGGCTTGTCCGAGTCCCGCCACGTTGCCGTGACCAAAGATTCCAAGCGCCGCGGGGACAAACCGCTGACGGTGACCATCGGCGACGCTGTGTTGGGCCGCCACAAATTTCACGATTGCTTGAGCAACGGTGAGGCGAATCGTTTTCCCTGATGTTCCCTGAGTCATTGTTTGTATTCCCTAACTGTGGTGGTGACCTGAGGCTAAACCCGTGAATGCATGATGACAGTTTTCCACTCTGTCATCTCGTGGACGGTGGTGCGGACTCCTTCTTTTCCGATGCCACTGGATTTCATGCCGCCATAGGGCATCAAATCAGCGCGCCAGAGAGGAGTCCAGTTGATGTGGACGACGCCGGAGTCGATTTCGCGCATCGCGCGAATGGACTCGTCCTGGTCGTGGGTGAAAATGCCTGACCCCAATCCATACTTGGTCGAGTTCGCCAGCTCAATCGCGTGCGCAAAGTCTCGCGCTGAGGTGATAGACACCGCGGGCCCAAAGAGCTCCTCTTGAGCGAACTCGTGATCTCCCTCCACGCCATCCACGATGGCGGGGGTGATAAGTGTTCCTGAGCGCTCGCCTCCGGTGAGCAACCGTGCGCCATCGGCCACAGCTTTCTGAATAGCACTCTCCACGCGGATGGCTTCGCTCTCGTTGATCAGGGTTCCCACCATCGTGTCCTCGTGGGTGGGGTCCCCCAGCGTGATGGCCTCCACCTTCGGAATCAACACAGCGAGGAAGTCTTCCCGGATGGATTCCTCGACGATGATGCGTTGCGCTGCGATACAGACCTGGCCGGCGTTGACATAACCACCCAGCGCGATCGAGTGCGCAGCTTGTTCGAGGTCTGCGTGCCGGGTGACGATGACGGGGGAGGATGCTCCCAGTTCCAGGGACAACTTCTTGATGCCAGCAATTTTGGTAATCATTTCTCCCACGCGGGTGGAACCGGTGAAGGAGACCTTGTTGACTCGCGGGTCAGCCACCAGCTGGGTCCCGATCTCGCTGCCGGAGCCATTCAGCACACTCAGCACGCCCGGGGGCAGACCGGCGTCGAGGAAACACTGCGCCAGGGCACTGGCGGTCAGGGGTGCTGCGAGTGCGGGCTTGAGCACCACAGCATTGCCGGCGGCCAAGGCGGGGCCCACTTTGTGAAGGACCAGCAGGGAGGGGTAGTTGAATGGGGTGATCGCCACCACAACACCGACGGGTTGGGGAAGGGTGAAGCCAATCTTGTCGAATCCGGTGCCGAGGTTGGCGTCCAGGGGAAGAGATTCGCCATAGCGCTGGGAGCCCTCAAAAGCGGACAGGCGAATAATTTCGCCGGCCCTGGTGGCTTCGCCACGGGCCTCTCGAATGCTCTTGCCCATTTCGGAGCTGATGGTGTGGGCGAGGGATTCGATTCGCTCATCGGCAATCGATGCTGCCTTCAGCAGTATCGCGGTGCGCTGGTGGGCGGGAGTGTTGCGCCAGAGGGCAGCACCCGCCACTGCGCTCTCGAGTGCGGCATCGGTGTCGGAGGAGCTGGCCGTCACGATTTCTGCGATGGCATCGCCGGAATAGGGGGAGCGCACGGTGTGGAGGGCGGAGTCTGCGCGCTTCGTCCACGATCCATCCAGCAGGAGTCCCGTTGCGGTCATGTCGCGCCTCCTCAGGCAGATGGGAAACAACTTTGTTCTGACAAACTCTAGGGTGTGAGCCGAGACTTGTCACATCCCCATGGTGACAAAAATATACCTTTGGAAATCGTCATTCGTCGCTCGCAGTGGCCTGGTAGTCCGCCTGATTGCTGATTCCAGGGTTTTCTGACCTCCCGCCTGGGAAGATTGCGTTTCGGTAACAACATTGCGTTTTGGTAATCTTCTTGTGCTTACAAAGTCAATAATCATGGTGGGTGTGTTCCATCATGGGATGCACCCGTTTCAAATCATGTAACTCAAGGATGAGAGGTCCAAACTTGGATATCAAGAAATTCGCCGTTCTCACCAGTGTTGTTGCTCTTACTCTCGCTGGTTGTGCAGCGGGAACGGACAGCGACGCTGGCGGAACCGCAGCACCTGCAAACAGTGACATCAAGATCTGTGTCTACACACACGGTGATGGTGGAACCTTCTGGTCAGTCGCACAGGCTGGCGCCGAGAAAGCTGGAGAAGACCTGGGCATCACCGTTGACTACCAGGGCTCAACCAATGACTCTGCCCGTCAGGCAGCAATCATCGACGGCGCTGTTTCTGCCGACTGTGATGGCGTAGCTGCTTCAGCTCCGGACCCCGGCGCAATCGAGCAGGCCATGCTTGCTGTCGCTGACGCTGGAATCCCCACCGTGACCATGAACTCCGGTTCAGACGTGTTCAAGAGCCTTGGTGCTTTCACTCACGTTGGTCAGGATGAGATCATCGCCGGTCGTGAAGCGGGACTCCGTTTCAACGAGCTCGGTGCAACCAACATTCTCTGCCCCATTCAGGAGGCTGCAAACGTTGGTCTGACCGACCGCTGTGCAGGTGCTCGTGAAACCTCCACGGGAACAGTGACCGACTTCAACCTTGATGGTGGTCTGCAGGACCTGACCGCCGCATCTGCAAAGATCAAGGCTGCTCTCGAGGCTGACCCCACCATTGACGCAGTCTTCGCACTGAACGCTGACATTGCTGCTAAGGCAGTTCTGCCCGCCGCTCAGGAGCTCGGACTCGACCTCCACATCGGAACTGTTGACATGTCTGAGGACGCACTCAACGCCATTGCCGCCGGTGAGATGGAATTTGCCATCGACCAGCAGCAGTACGCGCAGGGTTACCTCTCCGTCGTGTTGCTGTACTTGAACATCACCAACGCACACTCGCTTGGTGGTGGACTGCCGATGTACACCGGCCCCGGATTCGTTGACGCAAGCAACGTTGAAGCGGTTATCGGTTATGTGGCAGCGGGTACCCGCTAAGTAACACCGTTTATGCGCTGAGGGGGTTGACTAAGGTAAGTCCTTAGACAACCCCCTCAAGTGCACTACACCCCCGAAAGACCCCTAGAGAAACAGAGACAATGGCGACTCAACCTCATGACGAACGAGTGGCACAGACATCACTGGCCACCAAAATGCTTCAGAGACCTGAACTCGGGGCCCTCATCGGAGCGGCTGTCATCTTCTTCCTCTTTTGGAGCGTTGACACCACCGGAAACTTTGCGGCCGTCGGCGGAACTGCCGGCTGGACCGATATCGCAGCACCCATTGGCATCATCGCCGTCTTTGTCGCCCTGCTGATGATCGGTGGTGAGTTTGACCTTTCCACCGGTGTGATGGTGGGAACGTCCGGGCTGATGGCCGGTCTTCTCGCTACGGAATATGGCCTCAACATTTGGGCAGCCATTGCCATCGTGTTTGCTTTCGCTCTTCTCGTGGGATTCATCAACGGCGTCATCGTCGTGAAGACGGGGCTTCCCTCCTTCATCGTGACGCTCGCCACTTTCTTTGTTTTGCGCGGAGCAAACCTGGCCGTGACCAAAGAGCTCACTGGAACCGTTCGAGTCGCCAACGTGGAAGACGCGATTGGATTCGATTCCGCTCACGCGATCTTCGCCTCGAAGGCGATGATCGGAACCTCAAACTTCCAGGTCTCCATCCTCTGGTGGGTGTTGGCCACCATCTTTGCCACCTGGCTGCTGAGTCGGACCCAGTTCGGTAACTGGATTTTTGCCTCTGGTGGCGACAAGAACGCAGCCCGCAACGCGGGTGTTCCGGTGAACCGAACCAAGATCACCCTGTTCATGATGTCCTCGCTTGCTTCGGCATTCGTGGGGGTCATGTTCGTCCTCCGTCTGCAGGGTATGCAGGCTGGCCAGGGTGTGGGTATGGAGTTCTTCTACATCATCGCCGCCGCGGTCGGCGGAACGCTGCTGATGGGTGGTGCAGGATCGGCCATTGGTGCCTCGATTGGTGCCGCCATCATGGGTATCGCCGACATCGGCATCCCCTACGCCCTGTGGGATCAGGACTGGCGCTGGACCTTCATCGGTGTCATCCTCCTCGCCGCCGTGCTCGTGAACACCTATATAGGCAACAAAGCGAAGGGAGCCCGACGATGACTGCTATTGCAATGGAGCTTAAAGACGTCGAGAAGTCCTTTGGAAGCGTGATTGCGCTCTCCCACGTCTCGGTCAAGGTTCGAGAAGGTGCTGTCACCTGCATCCTGGGTGATAACGGTGCTGGCAAGTCGACCCTCATCAAGGTCCTCTCCGGTGTGCACAAGCCCACCTCCGGTGTCTACGAAGTTCAGGGTGAACCCGTCTCTTTTGAGTCACCCCGTGACGCTTTGGCCAATGGAATCGCGACGGTCTACCAGGACCTCGCGACAATCCCTCTGATGTCGGTGTGGAGGAACTTCTTCCTCGGCAACGAAATCACCAAAGGGTGGGGACCCTTCCGCCGCCTCGACGTCAAGAAGATGAAAGAACTCGCCAAGCAGAACCTGCTGGAGATGGGCATTGATCTTCGCGACACCGGGCAGCAAATTGGAACCCTCTCCGGTGGAGAGCGCCAAGCCGTCGCGATCGCTCGCGCGGTCTACTTCGGTGCCAAGGTGCTCATCCTCGATGAGCCCACCTCCGCACTCGGTGTTCGCCAGTCCGGAATCGTGCTCAAGTATGTCCTCGCCGCGAAGGAGCGTGGAGTGTCGGTGGTGTTCATCACCCACAACCCCCACCACGCCTACCTGGTCGGTGACTTCTTCTATCTGCTCAACCGTGGTCATCTGGCCAATGAGTTTGAGCGCGCCAAGGTGGAACTTGATGAGCTCACCAAGGCGATGGCTGGTGGTGCAGAGCTCGATGCTCTGACCAAGGAAATCCAGCAGGTCCGAGCAGACTCCTGAGCAGACACCCCGTTATCCCCCTGCTAGAGCACGGGGGTGACGGGGTGAAGCTTTCCTGAGGACTCTGCCTTGAGGGCCTCCAGGAGGTCCCGCACACTGACCGGTCCCACACCCAACTCCGCTTTCACGCGCGAGTTATCGAGGGATGTGTCCACGGGTACCGGTTCGCTAAAGCGCTCGGCTTCTGGGGGTTCACCGGAGGGGACAAAGGCGGGGTCAAGGTCAAACACTTCGC
>JAQBZV010000047.1 GCA_027728145.1 Actinomycetota bacterium
GCAGGTCCGTTTCGCACAACACGGTGTTCTGGGGGAGCGGGGCATCCTGCACGGAGGCTGGCAGGTCGAGATCCTGAATGAGCAAGTCTTCGTCAAAGCGAAAGCCCCACGCGAGCCTTTGACCCTGGGGATCCACAATCATGCTGTCCCCGTCGAAGACGAGGTCATCTTGGCCGCCGACCAAGTTCACATAGGCGATGTGAGTGTTCATGGCTTTGGCTCGGGTTACCACCAAAGGCTCCCGCACCTCGTCTTTATCCCGCTCAAAGGGGGAGGCGTTGGGCACCAAGAGAGCACCCAATGGGTATCCGGTGAGGCTCTCCACGGGACCATCCGCGCGCCACAGGTCCTCACAAATGACCAGTCCTAAGTCGACATCACCGGCGCGAACAATGAGTCCTGTGGTGCCGGGAAGGAAGGTTCTCGCCTCGTCAAACACTGCGTAATTGGGCAGGTGGTGCTTGGCGTAGGTGGCCACAATGTCCCCGTGCGCGAGGACGCTGGCGCAGTTCTGTGCTCGAGCAGGGTGGTGCAAAACGGTGGCCGAGTCCTCCGCAGTAATGGGGCCATCGGGGTGGCCGACAACCACCGCCATATCGCCCATGCCCCGGGACTCGAGAGTGGCAGCCATCTCGCGCACAGCGTGTCGCGATATTTCGAGGAAATTGTTGCGCAACGCGAGGTCTTCGATCGGGTAACCCGTGATGGATAGTTCTCCGCTGAGGAACACTTGTGCGCCCTGATCGTAGGCCTGCTGGGCGAGCTCCAGTAGCCGCTCGACGTTCTGCGCCCGGTCGCCCACGATGGGGTTAGTTTGGGCTAGGGCCAAGCGAAGACGGGGCATACCAAGTAGCCTAATGGCAGGGTTTTAGCCCCTCCACATGGGTTCAAAGGAAATGTGATGGATAAACAACGCGATTTTGTTCTGCGCACAATTGAGGAGCGCGGAGTGAAGTTCATCCGCCTCTGGTTCACCGATGTCGTGGGAACCCTCAAGATGGTGGCCGTCGCCCCAGCCGAGATTGAGGGCGCCTTCGCCGAAGGCTTGGGTATTGACGGGTCCTCCATTGAGGGCTTTACCCGCGCGTTTGAAGCCGATGTTTTGGCGCACCCAGACCCCACCACGTTCCAGATTTTGCCTTGGCGCGGAGAAATCGACCCCACCGCCCGGATGTTCTGCGACATCACGACCCCCGATGGTCAACCCGCGGTTACTGACCCCCGTTTTGTCCTCAAGCGACAGCTGGAAAAAGCCGCCGACCTGGGTTTCACCTTCTATACCCACCCCGAAATTGAGTTTTATCTTCTGAAGTCCAGCAGTTATGGAGAGAACGGTCCAGAGCCGGTTGATTCTGCGGGTTACTTCGACAACGTCCCGGGCGGAAGCGCCCACGATTTCCGTCGCCGCGCTATCCGCATGCTTGAAGATCTGGGGATTTCGGTCGAGTTCAGCCACCACGAGGCTGGCCCCGGGCAAAACGAGATCGATCTGCGATACGCCGATGCCCTCACCACGGCGGACAACATCATGACGTTCCGGACAGTAATCAAGGAGGTGGCCATCGAGCAGGGCGTGTATGCCACGTTTATGCCGAAGCCCATGGCACAGCACCCCGGTTCCGGTATGCACACCCACATGTCTCTCTTCGAGGGTGACACCAATGCGTTCTTTGATGCTGGCGGAAAGTATCAGCTCTCCGCCGTCGGGCGCTCCTTTGTTGCGGGGGTTCTGAAGCACGCGCCAGAGTTCACCGCCATCACCAACCAGTTTGTGAACTCTTATAAGCGCCTCTGGGGTGGCCACGAGGCTCCGAGCTACGTGACCTGGGGACACAACAACCGCAGCGCTCTCGTTCGGGTCCCCCTCTACAAGCCCGGGAAGGGCCAAAGCGCCAGGATCGAATACCGCGCCATGGACTCCGCTGCCAACCCCTACCTGGCTTTCGCCGTGCTGCTCGCAGCGGGTTTGAAGGGAATCTCCGAGAACTACGAGCTCCCCGCTGAAGCAGAAGACACCGTGTGGGAGCTGAGCGAGGGCGAGCGCAGGGCGCTGGGCTACGAGCCCCTTCCGGCGAGCTTAGACCGAGCCCTGTCCTTGATGGAAGACAGTGAGCTTGTCGCTGACACCCTGGGCGAGCAGGTGTTCAACTATGTGTTGCTGAATAAAAAGCGGGACTGGAACAGCTACCGCGCCCAGGTCACCCCCTACGAGCTCTCCAGCAACCTCGAGATTCTCTAGTCGCACCCCCGAATGTCGCGGACTGCTTCCCCTCTGTCCTCGCTGGCGAAGGCTGGCTTTGCGCGATTGGACGAGGCGCGAGAGCGTGTGGACGCTTTGGGGTTTCACCCCGAAGATTTCTCGCCAGCAGCAGACCCTGATCTTGCGCTGAAGACCGTCGCAGACATGGCGGAGAAATCTTCCAGCGCTCTCACGAAGCTCTGGTCGAAGGCACAACACCGCGAGTCCCTGGTGCTCCTCGCGGGGGCGAGTTCCGGGTTGGGAGACTTTCTCAAACGCCACCCAGACCAGTGGGGTCTGCTCGACAAGCCCCTACGGTCGCTGCCCGGCGACACCGAGTACTTGGCCATTTTTCGAGAGGCAATTGCGGGGCTCTTGGATGAGCAGGCAGCCATGGCCCTGCGAGTGGCATATCGACGGGAACTGTGTCGTCTGGCGCTCTGGGACTCTCGCCACGCCTCACCCGTCTCGATAGTGGACCAGGTGGCGAAAGCGCTCGCCGATATGGCCTCCGCCGCTCTCGATGGGGCTCTCGATATTGCGAGAGCCCACCATAAGGCAAGCGCAGAGGATGTCCCGCTGGCAATCATTGGTATGGGTAAAGCGGGAGCGTCGGAACTGAACTATCTCAGCGATGTTGACGTGATCTATGTCACGGACGTCCCCGAGGGTCAGGATGCCACGGAGGTGGTCCGAAAAGCAGAGGCTCTCGCCCGAGATACCGCCCGGCACCTTATGGAGTTTGGTGTGGAGCCGGGACTGTGGGAAGTGGATCCCAACCTGCGACCAGAGGGTAAAGATGGTGCGCTGGTGCGCACCCTCGAATCTCACCTCGCCTACTACGAACGGTGGGCACATGATTGGGAATTCCAAGCACTCATCAAGGCTCGCCCACTTGCGGGTGATCGTGAACTCGGGGCGCGGTATCGCTCGGCGTTGGAACCCCTGATTTGGCAGGCTTCGAGCCGACCAGGCTTTGTCGAGCAGGTCCAGCGCATGCGGGAGCGCGTCACCAACAACATCCCCGCTGACCAGGCGGAGTACCAAATAAAACTGGGCCCGGGGGGCTTGCGCGACATTGAGTTCACCATCCAGCTTTTGCAGTTGGTCCATGGTGCTCACGATGAGTCTGTCCGCACGCGGGACACCCTGGGGGCCCTCGCTGCTTTGAGTGACGCGGGCTATGTGGGGCGGGCCGAAGCGGCGGAATTTGATCACGCCTATCGAACGCTTCGAGTGCTCGAGCACCGCATTCAATTGGGAGCGCTCAAGCGCAGTCACGTCATGCCTCGCGAGGAAGAAGCCCTGCGGGTCCTGGCCCGACACACCAAGCTTGCGGACACCGCTGAGGGTCTGGTGGAGCACTGGCGCGGAATTCAGCGCTCCGTTCGAAGCCTCCACGAGCGCTTGTTCTATCGCCCTTTGCTCTCGGCGGTGGCCGGTTTGGAGGATCAGGGCGTGGAGCTCACCAGTGAGCAAGCAGCTCTTCGTTTGCAGGCCTCGGGTTTCCACAACCCCGAGGGAGCGCTTCGCCACATCCAAGCTCTCACCCAGGGTGTCTCGCGCAGTGCCGCAATCCAGCGAACGCTCGTGCCGGTTCTCCTGAAGTGGCTGTCGGAGGGAACAGATCCCGATGGTGGATTGCTGGCGTTTCGGCAGCTGAGTGATGATCTGGGGGAGTCCTACTGGTTCCTTCGCATGCTGCGTGATTCCTCAGGGGCCGCCCAACGCCTCATGAGTGTTCTGGCGACCAGCGCATTTGTCGCCAAGCTTTTTGGTCGCGTGCCCGAGGGGGCGGCGTGGCTTGACAACGATGACGACCTGGTTCCCCGGGAGCTATCGTCGCTCCGTGACGAGGTGGCGGCAACGCTGGAGCGGCACGCGGAAAGCGAGGATTCCGCGAGGAAAGCTCTGCGCGGTCTTCGCCGTCGAGAGCTTCTGCGTATTGCTCTGTCAAGCATGGTGGGCGTGAGCGACATCACCCAGGTGGGGCACGCTCTGACGACTCTCTCCCGGGCACACCTTGAGGGAATCGTCGGCCTCGTTCGGCAACCAAGCGATGGTATCGAGTTTTCGATTATCGCCATGGGACGCCTAGGTGGTGCAGAACTGAGTTTTGGTTCCGATTTGGACGTCATCTATGTTTTCCGCGACAACGGCGCAGGCGACCAAGCCCACGCCGTTGCGGAGCGCATCGTGAAGGAAATCTCCCGGGTCTGCGAGGACCTTCTCTTTCCCGTTGATCTCGACGCGGGACTGCGCCCCGAAGGCAAAAATGGGCCCATGGTGCGAAGCCTGGATGCCTACGCGGCCTACTACGAGCGCTGGGCACTCGGCTGGGAAGCTCAAGCACTGTTGCGGGCGGCACCCTATGTGGGGGATGAGAGCCTTAGTGGTGACTTCGTTCAGATGGCGGCACCGTATCGATACCCGAAGGTGTTCCGCGAAGAGCAGGCCCGTGAAATTCGTCGCATCAAGGCCCGGGTGGAAGCGGAGCGACTTCCTCAGGGTGCTGATGCGTCCAGGCACCTGAAACTGGGCCGAGGGTCACTCAGCGATGTGGAGTGGGCTGTGCAACTCCTTCAGTTGCAGCACGGCCACGATCACCCGGATATTCGCACCGCCTCGACCCTGGAAGCACTGGAGCTCATCGAGAGAAACTCTCTGCTGGGGTCTGAGGATGTTGAGCTCTTGCGAGAGGCTTGGCTGCTCGCCTCCAGGATTAGAACAGCGCTCGCGCTGTTTGGCGAAGCCTCCACCGATGTTCTCCCGAGTGACCGGGTGGGGCTGGAGGGGGCTGCGCGCCTGATGGGGTATCCACCTGGCAGCGCGAGCATTCTGGAGGAAACCTACTTGAGGGTGACCCGACGCTCCCGGGTAGTGTTCGAGCGAGTCTTTTACGGTCACGACGCTTAACGGCCTGGTGGGCCCCATCCCACGATAGGGCCCACCAGAGTCTGTGCCTTCAGTTAGACGCCGTAATACAGCTCGAACTCGAAGGGGTGAGGGCGCTGCGCCATCGGGAGAATTTCGTTCTCGCGCTTGAAGGCGACCCAGGTTTCGATGAGGTCCTCCGTGAAGACACCACCGGCGAGCAGGAACTCGTGGTCGTTCTCCAGAGCAACGAGGGCTTCCTCCAGGGAGCCTGGAACCTGAGGGATAGCTTTCGCTTCCTCGGGGGGCAGCTCATAGAGGTCCTTGTCCACGGGCTCGTGAGGCTCGATCTTGTTGATGACTCCATCCAGACCGGCCATCATCTGCGCCGCAAAAGCGAGATAAGGGTTGCTGGCTGCGTCAGGAGCGCGGAACTCGATGCGCTTCGCCTTCGGGTTGGTACCCGTGATCGGGATTCGGATTGCCGCGGAGCGGTTACCGGCCGAGTAGACGAGGTTGACCGGCGCTTCGAAACCCTTCACCAGACGGTGGTAGCTGTTGAGGCTGGGGTTTGTGAAGGCGAGCAGAGCTGGGGCGTGCTTCAGGATTCCCCCGATGTACCAGCGAGCAATGTCGGAGAGTCCGCCATAGCCCTTCTCGTCATAGAACAGGGGCTTGCCGTCGCTCCAGAGCGACTGGTGGGTGTGCATACCTGACCCGTTGTCACCAAAAAGGGGCTTGGGCATAAACGTTGCGGTCTTGCCCCACTGCAGCGCGGTGTTCTTGACGATGTATTTGAACTTGAGGATGTCATCGGCGGCGTTCACCATCGTGTTGAAGCGGTAGTTGATTTCCGCCTGGCCACCCGTTCCCACCTCGTGGTGTGAACGCTCGACAATGAGGCCTGCATCTTCGAGCTTCAGGCAGATGTCATCACGCAGGTCAGCGAAGTGGTCAACCGGGGTGACGGGGAAGTACCCACCCTTGTAGGGAGTCTTGTTGGCGAGGTTTCCGCCCTCTTCCATACGACCGGTGTTCCACGCGCCCTCAATGGAGTCGACCTCGTAGAAGCTGCGGTTCTGGCGAACGTCGTAGCGGACGTCGTCAAAGATGTAGAACTCGGCTTCGGGGGCAAAGAATGCGGTATCCGCGATACCCGTGGAAGCCAAGAACTTCTCTGCCTTGTGCGCGACCTGACGCGGGTCACGGCTGTAGATCTCGCCATTGCGAGGGTTGTAGATGTCAAACACCATGATGAGGGTCAGTTCATCGCGGAAAGCGTCGACATAGGCCGTGGTCACGTCGGGAATCAGCTGGAGATCTGACTCGTGAATCTGCTGGAACCCGCGGATGGAGGAACCATCAAACAACTGGCCGACCGTGAAGAACTCTTCGTCGACTGAGTGGGCGGGGATGTTGAAGTGCTGCTGCACTCCCGGTAGGTCGGTGAAACGGATATCAAGAAACTTGACGTCCTTTTCTTTGATGAACTTCAGTACTTCCGAAGAGTTCTTGAACATTCTCTTCACTCCTGTTTTTTCGTGGGATGGGGGCGGCTGGGGTTCCAACCTTGTTTGAGCGTAGCCACCGGCAATTTCCCGGTCATATCCGGATTGTTTCCTGCGTGTTACATCAGCCTGGCAACCTACACTGGGGCTGTGGTGGACGAAGAATATTGGCCGGGCAAAAAGTTTGGGCTGCCGATGGAGGGCCCCCGCTCCACGCCGACCTACCTCCGGCGGGTTGTGGGCCTCGGCCTTGACTGGGCCATCGCCGTCGGAATCTCGGTGCTGTTCTTTGACTACAACGGGCTCTGGACTCTCGCGATTTTCATCCTTCTTCAGATGGTGGGCGGTCTGTTGCTGGCAGGATCACCGGGCCATCTCGTCACGGGGATGCGGATCGCACCCATCCGGGGAGGTGCGCTGGGGGTTCTGCCACCCCTGATACGGCCACTGCTCGTGGCGTTGGTGATCCCCGCAGTGATGGTGGACGAAGATCAGCGCGGCGTCCACGACCGTCTGGTCGGAACGATTCTTGTTCGGCGCTAGCGAGGTTTAGGGGCTCGAACCTTGGTCGGGTCAACACCCTTGGGAATGGGCATTGCGGGACCACTCTTGAGGGAGTTCAGGCGGTGAGACACCGCGAGAACCTCCGCTTTACGCAGGGACTTTTTGAAGGATTTGAGGGTCTTGTTGAGTTTGTGAAGGGGAGTGGTGCCGGCGTCGGGTCCGACATACACAAAGTGCACGGGAATGTCGGGAACCGCTCGCAACACTGCCCGACGCTCATCCTCGAGCATCTTCTGAGTCTTTGTCTTCGAACCCTCAGCGATGAGGACAACACCGGGTTTGCCCACAGCCCGGTACACGGCCTCTTGGGTCTTAGGATTCACCGCAACAGG
>JAQBZV010000048.1 GCA_027728145.1 Actinomycetota bacterium
CCAATTCATCGGTCCGATAAACCCGGCCGGGTGCAACGACATAGACCGGCAATTCCCGCTCCAACAGTGACCGAATCTGAACCGGGCTGGTGTGGGTGCGAAGCAGCAGATGGCGCTCAACAGGGTCGATAAAAAACGTATCCTGCATGGCACGAGCCGGGTGATCAGCATCGAAGTTCAAGGCATCAAAGTTGAACCACTCATGCTCAACCTCCGGGCCTTCCGCGATCTCCCAGCCCATGGCAACAAAAACGTCCGCCATGTCTTCCATCAACACACTCAGGGGATGTCTCGCGCCGGTGGGTCGCCTGGAACCCAGTGAGGTCAAATCCAGCGCTTCCTCCTGGAGACGCACTGCCTCTTCGGCTGCCTGGAGTTCGGCCTCGCGAGTCTCGAAAGCCTGCTGGACTGCAGCCTTCGACTCCCCCATCAGCTTGCCGGCAGCTGCTTTTTGGTCCCCAGGGAGATCCTTCAGCGTGGCATTCATCTGGGACAACAGAGATTTTTCCCCTACGTGGACGCTTCGAACCTCTTTGAGTTCAGCCAGAGAGGTGGCACCGGCGATCGCACCGAGGGCGTCTTGGACGGCCTTCTGGGCGTTATCGGGGGTGATGGAGAGAGACTGCGACACGACGCCCCAGTCTACTGGGCTAGGAACCTCAGATCAGGAGTTCTTTGCGAATGCGGCCTCATACATACAGATGGCTGCGGCAGTTTGAAGGCTCAATGATTCTGCCTGCCCAAACATGGGCACCGACACGGTCCTATCGGCCAGAAGCTCATCCTCAGGTGAGAGCCCATGGGCCTCGTTCCCCAGCAGCCAGGCCAACGGTGCGCCCAATCCGCCCTCGCTGCGCACCTGTCCGAGACTTGTGCCATCGGCGTCCGCAGCAAAGATCGTGACCCCTGCGGCTTTGAGTGACTCGAGAGTCACAGCAAGATCCACCCCCATCACTACGGGGATGTGAAAGATACTCCCGGTGGTCGCCCGAACCACTTTTGGGTTGAAGACGTCCACACTGTCGGCAGTCACGATAACGGCATCCACACCAGCTGCATCGGCTGTGCGAATGATGTTGCCCACGTTTCCCGGGTCTTTGACCTCATGCAAAACAACCAGGTGTGATGCACCTGTCGCGAGGACCGAGTCCAAGGAGACGTCGAGGTAGCGTGCAACGGCGACAACCCCTTGGGGAGTGACCGTGTCGGCCATCTGCTCAATGACCGCATCTGAGGCCACCGTGACCTCGCGCCCTGATTGCTCCGCCAGTTCGACCAGATCCGGATTTTTCTCTCGCGCGGCGGGAGTGAGAAAAATATCGCTCACCAATTCCGGGCGGAAGGTGAGCACTTCCCGTGTTGCCTGAGGTCCCTCCACCAAGAACAGGCCAGCTTCCAGGCGCCGCTGTTTCTTGGCAAGCTTCGCCACAGCGCGCACTTTGGGCGAGCGGGGATTGTCTAACACGTGACAACAGTATGAGGAGGACCCGAACAGAGCATGAAGACTCGCTAAACAACCGCCGGGAATGACTCAGGGGGCCGCGCCAATGCGCGACCCCCTGATATGTCTGACCTAGGCCTTGACGGCGGGTGCTGACGTGTCCTGGGGGAGCGCCTTCTTGGCTTCTCCTACCAGAGTGGCAAAAGCGGTGGGCTCGTTGGTGGCAAGCTCTGCAAGCATGCGACGGTCAACTTCGATTCCCGCAAGGTTCAAACCCTGGATGAAACGGTTGTAGGTGAGGCCGTTCGCACGGGCTCCCGCGTTGATGCGCTGAATCCAGAGGCGACGGAAGTCACCCTTGCGTGCGCGACGGTCACGGTAGCTATAGACCAGGGAGTGAATAACCTGCTCTTTGGCCTTGCGGTACAGACGTGAACGCTGACCGCGGTATCCCTGTGCGCGCTCGAGGACAACTCGACGCTTCTTGGCGGCGTTAACCGCATTCTTTACACGTGCCATGATTCTTTTCCTTCCCTCTAGCGTCTACTTGTTGAGAAGCTTCTTGACAACCTTGGCGTCAGCCGGAGCCAGCACCTGCTCCTGGTTGAGGCGGCGAGTCACTCGACTCGACTTCTTTTCCAGGTTGTGGCGCATACCTGCGCCCTGCTTCATCACTTTGCCGGAGCCAGTGACCTTGAAGCGCTTCTTCGTTCCCGAATGGCTCTTCTGCTTAGGCATTGTCTTCTTCCTTCTGTGTTGGGGTCTTGGTAGCGGTTTTGGCAGCGGGCTTGCTCGCTGCTTTCGCTGCTGGTTTTGCGGGGGCTTTGGGTGCTGTGGCCTTGGCTGCGGGCTTGGCCGCTGCTTTTGCAGCTGCTGGTTTCGCGGCGGCAGGTTTTGCGGTAGTGGTCGTGGTGGTCTTTGCAGTGGTCTCGGCAGCGGGTGTGGCAGTGGCTTCTACCGGTGCCTCACTCACTTGCTGTTCCTCCTCCACTACGTCTCTCGCGGGGTTTTTCTTGCTCGACTTCACCGCTTCAGCTTTGGCTTCTGCTTTGGTTTTCAGGGGGGCGATGATCATGACCATGTTGCGACCGTCAATCATGGGCGTGAACTCCACAACTCCGTAGTCGGCAACATCCTCGGCGAACCTTTGCAGCAGGCGCACGCCCTGTTCTGGTCGAGATTGCTCTCGTCCTCTAAACAGAATCATGGCTTTGACCTTGTCGCCAGCTTTCAGAAAACTTTCTGCCCGCTTGCGCTTGGTCTCGTAGTCGTGGGTGTCGATTTTCAAACGGAACCGAACCTCTTTGAGGATCGTGTTCGCCTGATTCTTGCGAGCCTCTTTGGCCTTTTGAGCTGCCTCGTACTTGAACTTGCCGTAGTCCATAACTTTGACAACGGGTGGGTTCGAGTTCGGGGATACCTCGACAAGGTCAAGGTCAGCTTCTTGAGCTAGACGCAGCGCAACATCAATGCGCACGACTCCGACCTGCTCCCCTTCGGGCCCCACGAGGCGAACCTCGGCAGCCCGAATACGGTCGTTGATTCTGGGATCGCTGATACCAATCTTCCCTTCGTTAAGCGGTTAGTCACGCGAGCGAAGGAACTTCAGAGAACACACTGGTTCTCTCGCACCCTTATCGCTGTGATGACCTGAGACATCACGGAGTGCAACGACCCGGTAGCCTTGCGGCATACGCGGGTGGGAGGTTTCTCCACTTCGCAAGTTCTTCACCCGGGGGCTTCGAACCTCTGGAACACTAGCATTCTTTGCCCGACATAGCGAGAAAAATTAGGAGCCTGGTGGATAGCGAACCCCTCGACGAACTCAGCCGCGATATTGCCGATGTGGCAGCGGTGGAGGTCATCACCACTGTTGCCGTTCACCTGCTCTCCGCTGCCGCGGTCAAATGTGGTCTGTCTGACAATCCCGAAGAAGAGACTGACTTGGCCGAAGCGAGGAAACTCATCACGGCTCTCGCAGGCCTCATCGTTGCCGCTGCGCCGGAAATTGGTGATCACCACGCGAGAAGTTTGCGCGACGGACTGCGATCCGTGCAGTTGGCCTTCCGTGAAGCCTCAACATTCCCCGATGCTCCAGGACAGGGTCCGGGAGAGAAATACACCGGACCCGTCAACTAGGACGGAACAACTCTGATTCCGAGCCCATCCACCCGGGCTTGGAGCAGGGCGTTCTCTGACCAACTGGCAGTCACTTCGCCAAGGAGCGAGCTGAGCTCCTCGGCCGCGAGGCCGGGAACCAGACTCAACACGACGACCACCTCGGGACCCGACAGGGTGTGAGAGGGATCCCCCGAGTGCACCTCGAACGACACCACAACCTGGCCATGGGGCTCAAGACCCGAAGCGAGGGCTGCCCTCACCTCCTCATCGCGCATGGGTGATAAGTAGGGCTCTGACATGGCGACAGATCGGAGCGCACTGCGTCGAAGGCCGAGGGAATGCGGACTCCCCGGGTCCACGACCATCAGGGCTAGGCCCTCCGCAGCTGTAGCCAAGGCGGCTCGGGCGGATTCCACGGGAACCGGCCGAGCCTGGGTATTCCACACACCCATAGCCTGCACCGAGCTAAACAGAGGTGCGACCGCACGGCCGTCCGGCCCCTCCACGTGAACGATGGAGAGCTCCTGAGATTTCTCTACAACGCGTCCCTCGTCGGTGAGACCAAAATCCCCGGCCTCGGTCATTAGGGGAACCAGAAGGCGAGCTGAGTGCAGGGCGTGAACGACTGCGGTGAAAGCCTCCTCAAGGGCCGCGGGCTCAGTACCCGCTCGCGCTTCGGTGAGGGACGCAAGCGCTGCCATCAGCCGAGGATCCGCCTCGCCGGTGTCGCCCTGAAAAGAATTGGGCTGGAAAGACCGACCCTCAAAGGGTTGGCCGGCCGAATCAGCGGCCGGCGACATCCAGTGCCTCGGTGAGTGTGAAAGCTCCCGCGTAAAGGGCCTTGCCGAGGATGGCACCCTCCAAGCCCATCGGCACCAACTCACGGAGCGCCGCTATGTCATCCAGTGAGGAAATGCCTCCAGAGGCAATCACCGGGTGGTCGGTCTGGGAGAGAACATCGGCGAGAAGGTCCACATTGGGGCCCTTCATTGTTCCGTCTTTGGTGACATCGGTCACGACGTAGCGTGCACAACCGCACTCGTTGAGCCGGTCGAGAGTTTCAAAAAGATTCCCACCCTCCTTTGTCCATCCTCTGGCGGCCAGAGTTTCTCCTCGAACATCGAGCCCCACGGCGATGGCTTCGCCGTATTCCGAGATCACGTGCGCAGTCCACTCGGGGTTCTCGAGAGCTGCCGTACCCAAGTTCACGCGAACCGCGCCCGTCGACAGTGCGTCTTCGAGCGATTCGTCGTCCCGAATTCCTCCGGAGAGCTCGACGTTGACTTTCTTTCCCACGGCTTTCACTACTTTGCGAATGACGGCGCGGTTGTCGCCCCGGCCAAACGCCGCGTCGAGGTCGACCAGGTGCAACCACTGAGCCCCCTGTTTCATCCACTCCTCAGCGGCTTCGACGGGGTCACCGTAGGACGTCTCGGTTCCCGATTCGCCTTGAGTAAGTCGGACCGCTTTCCCTCCGGAAACATCGACGGCGGGGAGCAGAATCAGCTGGGGAGATTGAGAGAACTCGTTCATAAGAAAAGTAAGAACAAAACCTTCTGGTGATGTATGGAGTATGCCCGTGTGGCACAAGCACCAGATACTACTCCGGTTTCACAAACCCCGGTGCACCGGGGTTTCAGCTACAGAGAATCCACCCAATTGGCCAGCACACGCAACCCCGCTGGGCCTGATTTTTCCGGGTGAAACTGGGTTGCTGCGAGTGGACCATTCTCCACTGCCGCCACAAAACGCTCACCGTGCTCAGACCATGTCACCAACGGCTCGGCAAAGGGTCCGCCGCCGGTGAGTTCAAACTGCGTTGCGGCGTAGGAGTGCACAAAGTAAAAACGCTCCCCCTCCACACCCTGAAACAACACACTGCCCTCCGGCGCCTCGACTGTGTTCCACCCCATGTGGGGAAGCTGCGGCGCGTCCAACTTGTCGACCACTCCGGGCCATTGGCCAAGCCCTGCTGTGGTGACACCGTGCTCTGTCCCTGTGTCAAACATGACCTGGAGTCCCACACAGATTCCGAGGACGGCTTTGCCCCCAGCAAGGCGCGAGTCAATGATCTGATCGCCTCCTGCCTCCACAAGCGCCGTCATGACAGCTTCGAACGCTCCCACTCCGGGAACGACGAGTCCCTCAGCGTCGAGGGCTCTCGCGCGATCCTTGGTCAGGGTGACCGAAGCACCCGCGTGCTCAAGCGCCTTCAGTGCCGAGTGGACATTGCCCGAACCGTAGTCAAAGACGACGACTTTTTTTGCCACGACTAAAGAGCGCCTTTGGTGGAGGGAATTCCCTCGACCCGGGTGTCCCTCGCCACAGCTTGACGCAACGCCCGAGCAAAGGCTTTGAACTCTGCTTCCGCAATGTGGTGGGGATCACGGCCATCAAGAACAGTGATGTGCACGGTCAAGTCCGCGTGCATGGTGATTGCCTCGAACACGTGTCGAACCAGAGACCCGGTGAAGTGGCCCCCGATGGCGTGGTATTCAAAACCCTCTGGCTCGCCGCTGTGCACGAGGTAGGGCCGACCCGAAACATCCACCACGGCCCGAGCGAGCGCGTCATCCAGGGGAACAAGAGCATCACCAAAGCGGGCAATGCCTTTCTTGTCTCCCAGGGCCTCCAGGAGTGCCTGGCCGAGAACAATGGCGGTGTCCTCCACCGTGTGGTGGATATCGATATCGGTGTCACCCGAGGCATCAATCTCCAGGTCAATCAACGAGTGCTTCGACAGCGCGGTCAGCATGTGGTCATAGAAGGGAACCGTCGTCGAAATTTTCGACGACCCCGTTCCATCCAGGTTCAGCGAGAGCTTCACGCTCGATTCCGAGGTCGAGCGTTCCTTCGTGGCGGTGCGGGGTGTCTGACTCACGCGCTCAGTTTAGCCAGGGTGTCCAGGAAGAAACTTGTCTCCTCCTCGGTTCCTGCCGAAACTCGTAAGTGATGCGCGATGCCGACGTCTCGCACGAGGATGTCGCGCTCCAGCAGACTCTCGAAGAGCGCGTGGGGGTCTGACACCCCTCCAAAAAGGACAAAGTTTGCTTCGGAGTAGAGCGTCGGGTAGCCAAGCTGTGGCAGTTCATGAAGCAGTCGATCACGCTGAATTCTGATGTCGGCGACCATCGTGAGCATGGTCTCCCGGTGCTCCAGGGCCGCCACGGCGGCCGCCTGCGTGAGCGCGGAAAGGTGGTAGGGCAGTCGAACAAGCCGCATGGCATCAATGATCGCAGGATCGGCCAGGAGATATCCGACGCGCGCGCCAGCAAAGGCGAAGGCCTTCGACATGGTCCGTGACACCACGAGACGCTCTCTGCCGGCCAACAGCTGGGACGCTGTTGGCGTTCCCTCGGGCAAAAATTCGACATAGGCCTCATCTACGAGGACTATCCCGGATGTTGCGTCGTACGCGGCCTCAATGGTCGACAGAGACACCGGTGTTCCGGTGGGGTTGTTCGGGGCACAGAAAAACACCACGTCAGGCTGGTGTGTGACGATGTCGGCGACAACACTCTCCGTGGTGAGACTAAAGTCCTCCCCACGACGCCCCGCAACCCAGGCCGTTCCGGTGGACTCGGCGATGATGGAGTGCATCGAATACGTCGGGGGGAACCCGAGAAGAGACCGATCAGGTCCGCCAAAGGCTTGCAGAACGTGCTGAAGAACTTCGTTGGAGCCATTGGCGGCCCACACCATGTCGGACGTTATCGGGTCTCCGTG
Source organism: Actinomycetota bacterium (assembly GCA_027728145.1). GTDB lineage: Bacteria > Actinomycetota > Actinomycetes > Actinomycetales > Microbacteriaceae > Pontimonas. The sequence continues at coordinate 7,289 of JAQBZV010000048.1, forward strand.
GTGTGACTCAGAGGCGTACTCAGCGAGGGAGTCCCGCAGGGCCGTAAATTCCCGATCTGGATAGCGGTTGATGCTTTCCAAGGCTTCCGCGAGCGACGCAAGAATTGACGCTCTGACAGCGTCTGGCACCGGGTGCGTGTTTTCGTTG
>JAQBZV010000049.1 GCA_027728145.1 Actinomycetota bacterium
GCGCCAGAAGCGCGGGTCCATCCTCGAAGTGGTGATTTCTGATGGCACCGGACTGGTCACCCTCACCTTTTTCAACCAAGCGTGGAGGCAAAAAGACCTCACCCCGGGGGCTCGGGGAATGTTTGCCGGGAAAGTGGGCGCCTATCGGGGAGAGCGTCAACTGGCCCACCCCGACTACGAGCTTTTTAGCGACGAGGATGCATTGGCGCAGAACAGTGAGGAATGGGCGAAACGCCCCATTCCTCTCTACCCCGCCACCTCCCGAGTGGCCAGCTGGCAGATCGCTAAGTCTGTGGGTGTCGTCTTGGATGTGCTGGGGGAGCTTGGTGACCCCGTACCCGAAGACATTCGAGCCGCCGAAGGACTCGTGGGGTTCTCCGAGGCACTGCAGAAGATTCACCGGCCCGCGGAGGAGTCGGACTGGAAAGCTGCCAGGGACACGCTGCGCTTTCACGAAGCCCTTGTCCTCCAAACGGCTCTGGTGCGCAGGCGTCGCCTCGCCCAGTCGGTGGCCAGCACGCCGCGTGTTCCCGGTGAGAAGACCAACACCTTCCTGAAGAGTTTGCCCTTCACCTTGACCGAGGATCAACTCACCGTTGTCGAAGAGATTCATGACGACATGGCCAGTGGTCACCCCATGAATCGCCTGGTCCAGGGTGAAGTGGGGTCGGGAAAAACTGTGGTGGCCGCCACCGCGATGGTGACGGTGTCGGGAACCGGCGGCCAAACGGCTCTGCTCGCCCCCACCGAGGTGCTCGCCAACCAGCACTTTCGCTCCCTCATTCAGACGCTTGGCCCCGACATGGCGGCCTCCCTCAATCCCGTGCTGCTCACCGGAGCACTCGGCGCCCCACAGCGCAAGAAAGCCCTGTTGGCGGCTGCCTCCGGAGCGTCCCAGTTGGTGGTGGGAACCCACGCCCTGCTGGGGGACACCGTTCAGTTTGCAGACCTGGGGCTGGTCGTCATCGATGAACAGCACCGGTTCGGGGTGGATCAGCGCGATGCGCTTCGCCACAAAGGCTCCCACCCCCACGTTTTGGTTCTCACCGCCACCCCGATTCCTCGAACGGTGGCGATGACGGTCTTTGGTGACCTCGATGTCTCCACGATTGCCGTGTTGCCCCAGGGTCGCTCACCGATCGAATCTCACGTGGTGGCGCTGGCGGATCACCCCACCTGGTATTCCCGAGTGTGGTCCCGGGTGGCGGAGGAGGTGACTGCCGGACGGCAAGCCTTCGTCGTGGCCTCCGCGATTTCCCCCAGTGTCCAGGAGGAGGGTGAGCCAGAGCTCGGCGATGTCGAGGAGGGCGACCCCGAGGGAATGCCCTCGGTTCCCCGGGCCACCGTGGAGGAGACCCTTCCCATGCTGCGGGGGCTCCCAGAGTTTGCGGGTCTCCGGGTCGAGGCCATCCACGGTCGGATGCCCGCCACCGAGAAAGATGAGGTGATGCAGGCATTCGGTGCTGGCGAGATCGATGTCCTCGTTGCTACCACGGTGATTGAGGTGGGAATAGATGTCCCCAACGCCTCCATCATGGTAATTCTGGACGCTGATCGCTTTGGGGTGAGCCAACTCCACCAGCTGCGCGGTCGAGTCGGTCGAGGGCAACACCCGGGCGCGTGCCTGTTGGTCACCCACGCCGAGGTTGACACGACCGCGCGGGCTCGGGTCGAGGCGGTGGCAAGCACCCTGGACGGGTTTGAGTTGGCCGCCATCGATCTTGAGCTTCGCCGCGAGGGTGATGTGTTGGGGGCGAGCCAATCGGGTCGACGATCGGGCTTGAGACTGGTCCGAGTGACCAGTGATGGTGAGCTCATTGACCGCGCCAGGGAGTATGCCGAGGCGATTCTCACCGCAGACCCCGACCTGTCGGGTCATCCCGAGCTGTTAGCAACCCTTCAGGCACGCCTGGATGAAAGCTCCGAGGATTACCTGGAAAAGAACTAAGACGCGTGGTGCGCGTCATCTCCTGGAAACATTCCTCTCGCTAGGCTTGGAGCATGAGCACTGTTGCGGTTGTTCCCGGGTCATTCGACCCGGTAACCCTGGGTCACGTGGACGTTATCGAGCGTGCTGCGGGACTGTTTGATGAAGTCCACGTGGTCGTGGTGCACAATCCCGGCAAAGAGGCAATGTTCCCGATTGCGCAGCGGGTGACGCTATTGGAGCAGGCGATTGCGCAGGCGGGGATCACAGGAAAACTTGTCGTCACGTCCTGGAGCGTGGGATTGCTGGTGGATTACTGCACCGATGTCGGGGCCACCGTGTTGGTCAAGGGCATCCGCTCGAACACCGATGTGGCCTATGAACAGCCGATGGCGATTGTGAACCGGAACCTCGCGGCTGTCGAGACTGTGTTCCTTCTTCCTCATCCCGCGAACGCTCACGTGTCGAGTTCACTGGTTCGCCAGGTGGCAGCGCTCGGGGGAGATGTCTCCCCGTATGTTCCCCCCGCCGTGGCTGACTATCTGGCGAAGTCGGAGTTGCCTTAGTCTGTTCTCACTACTCGCGGAGTGAAGGAGATCTGGTGGCTGCATCGAAGGACACCGCCGAGCTAAAAAAGCTCGATAAGGCTCACAATTTCTACTCATGGTCGGTTCAGGGCACCGTTGCCCCGATGATGGTCTCGCATGCCAAGGGTATGTATGTCTATGACACCGAGGGCACCGAGTATCTGGACTTCTCCAGCCAGTTGGTCAACACCAACATTGGCCACTCCCACCCCGCCGTGGTGAAGGCCATCCAGGAGCAGGCTGAGACCCTTGCGACCGTGGGACCGGCCTACTCCTCAGAGCCTCGCGTGCAGGCCGCCACTCGAATAGTGGAGCTTGCGGGGAAAGATTTCCAGAAAGTGTTCTTCACCAACGGTGGCGCTGACGGGGTGGAGAACGCGGTGCGGGCTGCCCGGTTGTTCACCAAGAAAAACAAGGTCCTCTCCACCTACCGCAGCTACCACGGCAACACCGGGGCCGCCATCGTGGCGACCGGGGACTGGCGCCGCCAGCCCAACGAATACGCCACCCACCACGCACACTTCTTTGGCCCCTTTGCCTACCGCAGTGAGTTCTGGTCCACCACAGAGGCGGAGGAGGGGCAGCGCGCGCTCCACCACCTCGAGCGGGTCATCCAGTCTGAGGGCCCCGACACTATTGCAGCGGTGTTGCTCGAGAGCGTGCCGGGGACGGCCGGCATCATGGTGCCCCCTCCCGGATATTTGCGGGGTGTCCGCGAACTCTGTGATCGCTACGGAATCGTCATGATTCTCGATGAGGTGATGGCGGGATTTGGTCGCACCGGCCACTGGTTTGCCTTCCACGCCCACGATGTGGTTCCCGACCTGATTTCCTTCGCCAAAGGCGTGAACTCCGGGTATGTGCCAGTCGGTGGGGTGATCTTCCATCAGCGGATCGCGGAGTTCTTTGAGGACACCATGTTCCCCGGCGGTTTGACCTACTCCGGTCACCCGCTCGCGATGGCGTCGATTAACGCAGCCCTCCAGGCGATGGAGGACGAGGGCATGGTCGAGAACGCGAAGACCATGGGTGAGGATCACCTCCGCCCGGGTCTTCTGGCACTCCAGGCCGACCACCCCGTCATCGGGGATGTTCGCGGCTTGGGCTGTTTCTTTGCGCTGGATCTGGTCGCGGACCCCGTCACCAAGGCGCCTCTTGATGCAGCCGCCATGGGGCGGATCAAAGGTGAGATTGTGGCGCGGAAGCTGTTGCCCTTTGTGGTGGATAACCGAATTCACGTGGTTCCCCCGCTGATTGTGAGCCCGGAACAGATTCAGACGGCGCTCCACATCTACGACGAAGCTCTCACGGCCGCAGGCTTCTAGACTGGGGTCATGGCGACCAGCAAAAACCCTCTCGTTGTCGGGGTGAAAGACCTTGTCCATCAGGCGGGGGAGATGCGCGAGCTCTCGCTCGAGCTGGTGACTCCCGAGAAATACGGCGAAGCCATGGCTACTGTCGCCGAGGGGTCACCGATGACGCTCGCGCTGCGTCTGGAGGGACTCCACGAGGGTGTTTTGGCCACAGGCGAGGTGTCCGTCACGGCAACGGCCGAGTGCGTGCGGTGTTTGGATCCCGTCAGCTTCGACCTCGGGGTCGATTTTCAGGAGCTTTTCGCGTATTCTTCTAGCGATTCCGATTCGTACACGGTGGTGGATGACTCCCTCAATCTTGAGGACATCATTCGGGATGCGGTGGTTCTTGAACTTCCCTTCCAACCTGTGTGCACAGAGGACTGCTACGGATTAGACCCGGCAACTGGCGAGAAACACACAGAACAGCCGGGGGACACCGTGGCAGAGGAGATTGACCCGAGATGGCAGGAACTCAGTAAGCTTCTCGAGTCTGACCCAGAGAAACCCTAAGACCCCTAAGAAAGCAGAAGACCATGGCTGTACCCAAGCGGAAAATGTCGCGCTCGAACACTCGTCACCGTCGTTCGGCGTGGAAGGCTGAGGTGCCCACCCTGGTCAAGAGCGTTGAAAACGGTAAGACCGTCTACAGCCTCCCGCACCGCGCCCGCGTGGTCGAGGACTCTGCCGGAACCCCGCTGTTCATGGAATACAAGGGCCGCAAGGTCGCCGACGTCTAACGTGCCCGAGGGTATCGACGAAGCCCCCGAGGCTTTGGACCCCAGCACACTGCTCACCGCGGTGGGCGTTGAGCTTTCGCCCGAGATTCTTCAGCAATCTTTGACGCACTCGTCCTATGCCTATGAGCAGGGCGGTCTCGATAACGAACGCCTCGAGTTTTTGGGCGACGCCGTGGTGGGGCAAGCCATCACCGCTGCCCTCTATCACCACTACCCCGACCTCCCCGAGGGTGAACTGGCCAAGCGCCGCGCCAGCATCGTCTCCACTGGCGCACTCGCCGAGATTGCCCGGGGCATCAACCTTGGTGGCTATCTGCGACTCGGCCGGGGTGAGGAGCTCACCGGGGGCCGCGAGAAACCCTCGCTCCTCGCGGATGCGCTGGAAGCGCTCGTCGGGGCCATTTTCTTGGACAAAGGCCCGCAGGCTGCCCACGATGCCGTCCACCACTTGATGGGGGATCTCGTCAAGCGAGCGGATGAACTTCGCGAATCCAGTGACCCGAAGACCGCACTGCAGGAGTGGGCCGCGGCCCACTCTCAGGGCGTTCCCAAATACAACATCACCGACTCGGGTCCTGATCACCAGAAAGTGTTCACCGCGGATGTGTTCCTCGATGGACACGACCGCTCCAGCACGGGAGTCGGTCACGGCACCGGAAGCTCCAAAAAAGCTGCTGAGCTCGCCGCGGCTCAGGCGGCCCTGGATTTCCTCCGGGGATCCGACCCCGGCGATGCCTGAGCTTCCAGAAGTCGAGGTGGTGAGGCGCGGCCTCGAGCCGGCTCTCACCGGCGCCACCCTGGATCGAATCGACGTTCTGGAGCCTCGGAGCCTGAAACGCCATCCGGGACCCCCGGAAGATTTTGTCCACCGGCTGGAGGGCCAGGTGGTGGACTGTGCGATCCGTCGGGGAAAGTTCCTCTGGTTTCCCCTGCGGGGAACACAGGAGGCCCTCGTGGTTCACCTGGGCATGAGCGGTCAAGTCCTGCTGGGCGATGAGGCCTCCGATTTTGGCTCCCTGTTGCGTATCCGGCTCGACATCACCACATCAGAGGGTAATCCCCTAGTGGTGGGGTTTGTCGACCAGAGAATCTTTGGCTCGATGGCCATCGATGAGCTCATTCCCACCCGAGAGGGAACCCCCGCGGGGAGGGGCGCAGACGACAACCGCATTCCTCGAAGCGTTTCCCACATCGCCCGGGACCCGCTGGATCCCCACTTTGATGACGTCTCGTTCTCGAAGGCGTTGCGGAAGAAGAACACCGACATCAAGCGAGCACTGTTGGATCAGAACCTGATCAGTGGAATCGGCAATATTTATGCCGATGAGGCTCTCTGGGGAGCACGCCTGCACTATCTGACACCCACGGGTCGCCTCAGTGCCGCCAAGGTTCGCCTGCTTCTGGCCGAGGTGAGGGCCGTGTTGGAGAAAGCCCTCGTGGAGGGTGGGACGAGTTTTGATAGCCAGTACGTGAACGTTAACGGCCAAGCCGGCTACTTTGCCCACTCCCTGCACGCCTACGGGCGGCAGGGAACACCGTGTGATCGGTGCGGCGCCACAGTGCGCCGCGAACCCTTCATGAACCGGTCCTCCCACCGGTGTCCCTCCTGCCAAAGGACCCCCAGAAACCGGTAGGTTTGAGGGTGCGAAGAGCACACTCGTATCGCGTATTCCCGGAAGGTTGGTGGGCAGGTGCATCTGAAATCCCTGACCCTCAAGGGATTCAAGTCCTTCGCTCAACCCACCACTTTCGAGTTCGAACCGGGAGTCACCTGTGTTGTGGGACCCAATGGGTCTGGGAAATCTAACGTGGTCGACGCCCTCGCCTGGGTCATGGGGGAACAGGGCGCCAAGACTCTCCGCGGTGGGTCCATGGAAGATGTCATCTTCGCGGGAACCGCGAACAAAGCCCCCCTGGGTCGTGCCGAAGTCCTCCTCACCATCGATAACTCCGATGGGGCACTCCCCATCGACTACACCGAAGTCACCATTTCTCGGACCCTGTTTCGTAACGGGGGAAGTGAATACGCCATCAACAAGGAGCCCTGCCGACTGCTCGATGTTCAGGAGCTGCTGAGCGACAGTGGTCTGGGGCGCGAAATGCACGTCATCGTGGGACAGGGGCAACTCGACCAGATTTTGCACGCCAGCCCTGAAGACCGTCGACGCTTCATCGAAGAGGCTGCCGGAATCCTCAAGCACCGCAGGCGCAAAGAAAAGACTGTCCGCAAACTCGACTCCATGCAGGCCAACCTCACGAGGTTGAACGACCTCGCCGGAGAAATCCGACGCCAACTGACCCCGCTGGGTCGTCAGGCCGAGATGGCGAAGCAAGCCCAAACCATCCAAGCCATCGTGCGAGACGCCAAAGCTCGCGTGCTGGCCGATGATGTGGTGTCACTCACCCGGGCCTTGGAATCTTTTCACCAGAACGAGCAGGAGCGGAGCACCGAGCGCGCCACCCTCCAGGAACAACTCGAGGGCTATCGCCGGAGGATCTCTCAGCTGGAGTCCGGCATCAACGATGTTGAGCTCGACACCGCGCGCAGTATTGACTTCTCCCTCCGGCGAGTTCACGAGCGCTTGCAGGCCCTGCACTCACTGGCCACCGAGCGCTCTGGCGCTGTGGCGGAGGGGGAATCGGGCGAGGTCATCTCCTCCGGTGTGACCCCGGAGATGATCGCTGCCAAAGAATCTGAGCGAGACCAGGCAATCAGGGACATGGCCACGAGTGAGAGTGCTGTGGGGGAAGTCTCTGCGCGCCTCGCCACAGCACGC
>JAQBZV010000050.1 GCA_027728145.1 Actinomycetota bacterium
GGGTCCAACACTGGCCGGGAGCTCAAATCAAGGCTTGCAAGCTCCTCCTCGGAGGCGAGCGCGACCACGACGTGGGGGTTGGGAACTGTCACCGCAAGCGACGGCCGGGGAACATCAAGGCCTCGGGCGAGAACGAGCGGATCCTCTCCCGTAAAACTCCATCGACCCATATCGGCTTGATACTGACCTGTCTTGCTCCTCGTCACATCCACGATGCCAGCGCGTGTGGCAATCGGCAGGGTGGACCCAGGCTCCAGAGTCACCAAACCCTCGTGCAGGAGGTATTCGGCAAACACTCGAATACCGTTGCCACACATCTCCGCCAGCGATCCATCACTGTTGCGATAGTCCATGAACCACACGGCGTCCGGTTCCTGCTCGAGAAGTGCTGAAACTTCGGGGGAGGCAGCGGTGGACGCCGCTCGAATCACACCATCGCCGCCGACACCGACGTGTCGATCGGCGAGCCATCGGTAATCCTCCGTTCGAAGAGCTCTCTCGTTCTCCGGGTCCAGAAAAAGCACAAAGTCGTTACCGGTGCCATGGCCTTTAGTGACCGTGAGGGGTGCTCTGGACATACCCTCAACCCTAGGGTGTCACATGGTGGGCAGCTCGAATCGCTGCCACCACGTGCTGTGGTGCCTCGGTGTCTTCGCTATCCAGCCAAACGGTGTGTTGATCCCGTCGAAACCAGGACACTTGGCGCCTGGCGTAGCGTCTGGTGAGCGCCTGCGTACTCTCAATAGCGTCCTGTTCGCTGAGCTGCCCAGCGAGGTACTCAAGAACCTGTTGGTACCCAATCGCTCGGGAGGCGGTCGGACCCTGCTCTAAACCGGCGGGGATAAGTCCTCGGACCTCCTCCACAAACCCCTCCTCCCACATGGTCAGAACCCGGCTATCCAGGATTTTCACGAGAGCCTCTCGGTCTCGGTGCAGGCCAAACACCAGGGTGCCCTCTTGCCATGGGCGATGCTCCGCGTCCAATCCAGCCCCAAAGGGTGTGCCGGTGACCTCGATAACTTCCAAAGCCCGAATGACCCGTCTCGTGTTCTTGGGGTCAATGGCCGCGGCAGCAAGAGGATCCTTGGCGGCCAGATCGGCGAGCAACACCTCAATGCCCTCCTGCTCTAAGCGTTGCTCGAGGCGAGCACGCACCGCAGGATCGGTGCCAGGGAACTCAAACTCGTAAAGCACCGCAGAAACATACAGACCAGACCCACCCACAAGCACGGGCACCGCACCTCGGGACTGCACGTCACGGATGGCCGCTCGCGCAATGCTCTGGTAGTCGGCAACGCTCGCCTCCCGGGTGACCTCCCAGATGTCAAAAACGTGGTGAGGAATCCCACCGCGCTGACTCTTGGGGACCTTGGCTGTGCCAATGTCCATTCCGCGATAGAGCTGCATCGCATCGGCATTGACGATCTCCGCTGGCACACCGGACTCACCGAGCTCGCGTGCCACCGAAAGCGCGAGGTTGCTCTTCCCGGTGCCCGTAGCTCCCACCACAGCAACAAGCGGGGGAAGAGCCAGCGGAGTGGGCATGGCCTGAGCGGCCATTAGGAGCGACCAGGAACCTTGAGTGCCGGCATTCCTAAGTTGACAGCACTCCCGGAAGATTCCACAGTCGGCGCCCCACAGCTCTCTGCTTGCCAGCGGTCCCACGCGTCCCCGGCCCGGGTCCGGCGAATAGACAGTCCCCCCTGTGGGTGACCATCGGCAAGAAGGAAAAAGGGTTTGGCCTCGGTGACCACCACACTGACAACATCGCCTGGACGAGGCTCCTCGCTCCCCTCGGGAATAGAGAAGTGAACTAGTCGCCCATCTTCAGCACGTCCCGAAAGACGTTTGGTGGCCTCATCTTTGCGGCCCTCGTGGTTGCCTACCAACACATGGACAAGGGTGCCCACCTGCTTCGTGTTTTCTTCCCAGGAGATGCGATCCTGCACAGCGCCCAGGCGCTCGTAACGGTCTTGAACGACATCGTGGGGAACCTGGTTGTCCATCTCAGCCGCGGGAGTGCCGGGGCGAATCGAGTATTGGAAGGTGTATGCCTGCATAAAGCGCGAAGCCTCCACGACCCGGAGGGTGTCCTGGAAATCTTCTTCTGTTTCCCCAGGGAAGCCCACAATGATGTCTGTGGTGATGGCGGCGTGAGGGATCTTCTCGCGAACCCGGTCGAGGATGCCCAAATATTTCGTGGAGCGGTAGCTCCTGCGCATAGCCTTCAGAACCCGGTCCGATCCAGATTGCAGGGGCATATGTAACTGGGGCATCACCTGGGGAGTTTCTGCCATGGCGTCGATGACATCGTCGGTAAACGCTGCCGGGTGAGGACTGGTGAACCGGATACGCTCAAGGCCCTCGATGGCCCCCGCGGCCCTCAGAAGCTTGCCAAAAGCCAAGGTGTCGCCGAACTCAACACCATAGGTGTTGACGTTTTGTCCGAGCAGGGTGACCTCGATGACGCCATCGTCGACTAGTGCCTGAATTTCCGCGAGGATATCTCCGGGTCGACGGTCCTTCTCCTTGCCCCGGAGGCTTGGCACGATACAGAACGTGCAGGTGTTGTTACACCCCACCGATATCGACACCCACCCCGCATAGCTCGAATCGCGTTTCGTGGGAAGCGCTGAGGGGAAAGTCTCCAGGGCTTCCAGAATCTCGACCTCTGCCTCGCCGTTGTGTCGAGAGCGCTCTAACAGCACAGGAAGGGACCCCATGTTGTGGGTTCCAAAGACGACATCGACATAGGGAGCACGCTCCACGATGGTGTTTTTGTCTTTCTGGGCAAGACATCCCCCCACCGCGATTTGCATCCCGGGGCGTTCACGCTTGACGGAGGCCAGATGGCCGAGTGTTCCATACAGTCTGTTGTCGGCGTTCTCCCGAACCGCGCAGGTGTTGATGACCACGACATCGGCGACCTGGTCACCCTCGGCTTTGTGGTAGCCGGCAGACTCCAAAGAGCCCGACATCCGCTCTGAATCGTGAACGTTCATCTGGCACCCAAAAGTGCGCACCTCATAGGTGCGACCGTGGTCGTGGCTTAGCGCCTGAAAGGCGCGCGCCATCGACTCTTTCGTCACACTTTCATCCATCAAGGTCACACCGCCATTGTAGAAGGGTGGCCAGAACTGCCCACTCCCCCAAAAGCTTAGGAAGCTTTACACTGAGGGCAGAGCCATCGAGGAGGTGTTCCGTGAGCACTACGGAAATCGACACCACCAGGGCGCAGCGCCTTCTGGAGGGACTTCCGGAGAGGTCGGAGTCCGCCCCGCGAGCACTAGTGGTGGACTCGTCCGGTTCCACTATCTTCCAGTCCGGTGACCCGACACTTCCTCTAGCCCTCGCGGGTATTACGAAGCTCTACACCCTGGCTATGGTGCTTCGCGAAGTGGACCGCGGCGCACTCAGTCTCGACACACTTATGGGAGACATCCTCCCCTCCGACACCGTGCGGGGCTTATGTGTCCTGGGTGGCAAGGACCATAGCTTCTCCATCACCATCGAGCATCTCCTCTCCCATCGAAGCGGGATTGTCGACTACATGAGGCCGGGGCGCTACAAGTTGCGGTCCTTTGTCCAGCAGTTTTTGGAACACGACCGTGGCTGGTCTCTGGACCAAGCCCTCGAAATCGCCCGACACTACCCCGGCATGGCAAAGCCTGGAAAATCACGGACAGCTCGCTATTCCTCCACCAACTACCTTCTCCTCGGTTCGATCCTGTGGGAGACCACAGGAATGAATTTTGACGAGCTTATTCGCCTCCGAGTCGTGAACTCGTTGAATCTCGAGTCGACCTACGTGTACGGACCAGACCACTATGAGAAGTACTTCACCCTGTCGCCGGTATATCTGGGGTCTCGAGTGGTGCGAATTCCGCAAGCTCTCGCAAGCTCCGGCGCAGACGGTGCGATTGTGTCGAATCCGAAGGACACCCTCACCTTCCTTCGCGCTTTTGGGAGGGGCGAACTCTTTGACGCGAGTTGGGTTCCACGGCTATCCAAGCCCAACGCCCCCAGCACAGCGTCTCCCCGAATGGGGCTCGGCGCGATGGTGCAGCCCGAACAGGGTCCACGGCGCCTAATACTGGGGCACTCCGCTGTCTCAGGCGCTGCGGTCGGCATCGACACGCGTAACCAGCGCTATGCCTTTGTGACGAATTTCCAGTGGTCCCCCCTGGCGACGAGTTTCGAAAACGTCACCGGTTTGTTGAGATCACTCCCTCGATAAACCCTGCGAGAAAATCACGAGATGCACCTGTGGCACAGTGTCGCCCAGGTGCTCGGGAAAATCGAGGTTCAGCCCAGCACCTGAGCAATTGCCTCAGAAATATCTCCCGAGGAGAACCCTTTGCGCTGCAGGTAGCTATAGAGCCGCCTTTTGGCGACTGCCGGCGCGAGGGAACCCATTTTGCGAAGGCGCTCCCTGGCGGCCTCTTCGGCCAGTCCACCCTCAGCGTCGCTCTCCAGCTCAGCCAGTGCGTGCTCGATAACCCCTGGGGGTAACTTACGAGCACGCAGTTTCTGCTCGACCGCGCGACGAGCAAGACGGTCCCGTGTCGCATAACGCTCGACCAGGTCGCTCGCCAGAGCGTCGTCGTCAAGAAGCCCCACTCGGCTGAGCTCTTCCAGCTCAGACTCGATAGTCTCCTCGGGAAGCTCGCGGGCTTGTAATTTTTCCCGCATCTCAGCAACAGAATGACTTTTCCCCGACAGGGCATGGAGCGACACATTGTGTGCCCGTTTTGTAACTTTCGGAGTCACCTCGGCAGGTTCCTCCCGCTCTAGCTCGTGCACAATGGCCTCGGTCTCCTGCGGGATGTCGTCTGAGCTGTCACTGAGCCGGTGGAGGGGAAACGGGATGATTACTGCATCCCGCTCCCCATCCACTCGAGCGTGGGACAAGGCTTAGGCCCCCGCCGCTTTGCGCTCGGCTATTTTGTCTTCCAGAGACTCCACCGGAGTGGTCTCTGCGGCTTCCGCTGGGGTGCCCTCTGCGGGGCCACCTTCTGCCTCCAGCGGGGGAACTGCGGTCACTTTTCCGACACCCAGAGCAGACAGGATCTTGCGCTCGATGTCGTTGGCGAGGTCGGCGTGCTCAATCAGATACTTTCGGGCGTTTTCTTTACCCTGACCCAACTGGTCACCCTCGTAGGTATACCAGGCACCAGACTTCTTGACGATGTCGTGCTCGACACCGAAGTCGATGAGGCTTCCCTCGCGAGAGATTCCGGTGCCGTACAGGATGTCAAACTCTGCCTGCTTGAACGGCGGCGCCATCTTGTTCTTGACGACCTTGACTCGAGTCCGGTTACCGACGGCGTCGGTTCCCTCCTTCAGAGTCTCAATCCGTCGAATATCGAGGCGCACGGACGCGTAGAACTTCAGAGCCTTACCACCGGAGGTGGTTTCGGGGCTTCCGAAGAAGACACCGATCTTTTCCCGCAGCTGGTTGATGAAGATCATTGTGGTCCCGGTCTGGTTGAGACCACCGGTCAGTTTCCGAAGGGCTTGAGACATCAGTCGGGCTTGCAAACCGACGTGGCTGTCACCCATGTCACCTTCGATTTCGGCACGAGGAACCAGCGCTGCCACCGAGTCGATGACGACGAGGTCCACCGAACCCGAGCGCACCAGCATGTCGGCGATCTCGAGTGCCTGCTCACCGGTGTCGGGTTGTGAGACCAGGAGCTGATCGATATCTACTCCCAGGGCTTTCGCGTACTCGGGGTCCAGCGCGTGCTCAGCATCAATGAAGGCGGCAATTCCTCCCGCAGCCTGAGCATTCGCAATAGCGTGCAGAGTCAGAGTGGTTTTACCCGAAGACTCTGGACCATAGATTTCGATAATGCGGCCCCTCGGCAATCCACCGATTCCGAGTGCGACATCCAGGGCGATGGATCCAGTGGAAATCACCGGAACGGGGGGACGTTCGTCAGAACCCAGTCGCATGACTGAGCCTTTTCCGAACTGTCGGTCAATTTGCGCGAGGGCCGACTCTAGGGCTTTTTCGCGGTCTGCAGATGTTGTCATTGCGGTGTCCTCTTTCACTCGGTATTCGGCTGCCTATCGGCTGTCGTCCCTCACCACGCCCCGTAAGGCCTGGAGTCTTTCGACAAGGCTGGATGCGGTGAAGTGAGCCCTAACCTAGGTGTGACCCGGGACACGACCGTGACCCATGGACCCCACTGTGGAATACGGCCCCCTTCTGCATCTCTGTGGACGAGAATAGCCTCATTCGAACGAATATTCGAATGATTTAGGCGGGCGTGTCGGCTCTGGGCGTGGGTAAACCAGCGCCGTGCCAGCGATTCTCGGGAACCTGCATCGCAGCACAAAGTGCAAACCAGACCTTTTTGGGCAGCTCACCGTCCTCCAGAGCGTCGAGCGCGCTGCGATGTCCGAGGGCATCGATAACCAGGTCGCGCAGAAGAGAGCGCCCTTGGGCGTCTCCAAACTCGTCAGCGACCGCGAGGAAGAACTCGCTGCGGGTCACAAGAGACCTAGCGAACCGCCATGTCGGAGTCGAACTCTGCCACGAGCTCATCCGGCAGGGTGTCGGGGACGCTAGAGGAGGGAACAATCTGCTCGAACACCGAGAGACGATCAGCGACCTCGTGGAGGATGTCCGACAGGGTCATGTCTAGGGCGTATGCAATGGAAGCCAGGATCTCACTGGACGCTTCCTTTTGACCACGCTCGACCTCGCTGAGGTAGCCCAACGCTACGTTTGCACGAGACGCAATGTGACGCAGGGTTGCACCCTTTTGTTGGCGAAAGTCCCGCAGGACATCGCCGATTTCGTGTCGCATCAGCACCATGGTGCACCTCCCTCAATTTCTATCTGTGGACAGCTTATAGTTACGTTCCCTGGGTAACCCCCAGAAAAACCTGTGGTCTTGCTGAGTGTAACCAGCGACTCGAACAGATTATTCCCTGGTCGCCAGCCCATCCACAAGAGCCTGAAGAGCCGCCTTAGTGGCACGCTCACGAATCTCTGAGCGGTCCCCCTCGAGAGATAACTCCCGCACCAAAGTGCCGAGCGCCCCTCCAGCAACCGCGATAAACACTGTCCCCGGGGCCTCCCCTGACACGGGGTCCGGGTCAGGGCCCGCCACTCCCGTGGTGGCCACAGCAACATCCACTCCCAGGCGCGACAATGCCCCCTCCGCCATAGCGCTGGCCACCTCCGCTGTCACCGCTCCCGTGGAGGCCAGTGTGGAGGCGTCAACGCCCAACACATCG
>JAQBZV010000051.1 GCA_027728145.1 Actinomycetota bacterium
AAGCTTGACTTCCCGGCACTGGGGAAACCCACCAGCGCCACGTCGGCCACCACCTTGAGCTCCAGGTGGATATCCCCCTCAAACCCGTGGGTGCCGAGCAGGGCAAAACCGGGGGCTTTCCGGGCGTTACTGGCCAACGATTCGTTTCCGAGCCCGCCGCGTCCCCCCGAAGCCACCACAATGCTCATCCCGGGGCGATCAAGGTCCACCAGGATTTCGCCCGACTCGTCTCGCACCACAGTCCCAACAGGAACCGGAAGTATCACGTCGGGGGCGCTCTTGCCGTGCTTGGAATCGCCTTGGCCCGGTGACCCATTTCCGCTGGTGCGATGGGGGCGGTGGTGGTAATCCAGCAGGGTGGTCACCTGCGGGTCAGCCAGCAGCGTGATGTCTCCACCGTTGCCACCGTTGCCGCCATCGGGACCACCCAAGGGCTTGAACTTCTCGCGGTGCACAGAGACACAGCCGTGACCACCGTGACCAGCGGACAGGTGCAACACGACGCGGTCAACGAACGTTGTCATCAGCTCACCTTCCTGTCATCTGGCCACTAAGCGCAAAGGGCGAGCCGAAGCTCGCCCTCGCACTACAGTGTGAAAATCTTAGGTGGCGGAGTCGACCACGGCGACTATTTTGCGGCCGCCTTTGGAGCCAAACTTCACTTCGCCTGCTGCGAGGGCAAACAGGGTGTCGTCATTGCCGCGTCCCACATTGTCACCGGGGTGAAAGTGGGTTCCGCGCTGACGCACGATGATTTCGCCGGCTTTGACGACCTGACCGCCGAAGCGCTTCACTCCCAGGTACTGGGGGTTGGAGTCGCGACCGTTACGAGTCGAGGACGCACCTTTTTTGTGTGCCATGAGCTAACCCCTTACTTCTTCGTGATGCCGGTGACTTTAATTTTCGTCAGGTCCGCACGGAATCCCTGACGAGCCTTGTAGCCGGTCTTGTTCTTGTATTTCTGGATGACAATCTTGGGGCCGCGAAGATCCTCGATAACCTCGGCGCTCACCGTGATTTTGGCGAGCTCCGCCTTGTCGTGAGTGACCTTGTCACCATCGACGTAGAGCACCGGCGCAAGAGTCAGGGATTTTTTTGCCTGGGCGGAAAGTCGGTCTACCGTAATGATGGATCCAACTTCAACTTTTTCCTGGCGCCCACCTGCGCGCACAACCGCGTAAACCACGATGCCAACCTGCCTTGTTACCTAGAAAGTGAGGATGCTCTGAGAAATATCGAAAACAGCACCGAGGGACAAGAATAGACCATTGCTGAGCCCCGGGCAACCAGAAGAATCACCAGACGAAGCCATATCCCGGAAACTCCCCCACGACAGTGTTGTCCTGGATGTTGAGTACTCGAACTACCGTGCCCTGAGCGATCTGGTCAGCGGTCAAACCCTGGTATCCCAGCGGACTGCCCTCCGGGTTGAACTCCACCAACAGGAATTGCCCATTGGGCGACAACGCAATGTTGCCGATACTGCCGGGGGTGTCGAGAGACCCGGTCACCAGGGTGTGAATTCCGTCGGAATCCTCTCTGGTCACAATCGAGAAGGGGTTACCGTCTCCCAAACCGGGCAACTGCGCCCGATGGAGCCGGAGTCCATTGGGCGCCAGCGCAAACTTTTGATGGCGCAGCGACGTCCCCTCAAACTCCCCGCGAGGGACCCGCGTGAGTTCCCCGGTGGCGAGGTCTTGCGAGAGAGTCCCCAACCCATCCACATATAAAGCTTGGGTGCCCAGGGAATCAAAACCCCACAGTTCGGCTGCGGTTCCGACCGGCAGCACCACCTGGGTCAGAGGGTTGAACCTCACCAGTTCCTGGTTCTTCTGCCAGACCAGGATTTCGCCACTCTGCGGTGACACCGCAACTGAGCGAACAGACAGAGGTTGACCCGAAATCCCCCGGACAATCTCCGGGGTTCGGTCACTGAGCACGTCCAGCAAAACCAGAGCCCCGAACACCGACCCTACTGCGGGTGGTGTGACATTCTGGATAGTCACCAGAGTGGTACCCCAGGAGGCGTTGGCAAGATCCACAATCTCGAAACCAGCAGGCAAAACTACCTGCTCTGCCACCCCCGAGGAAGGATCAATGAGCTCAAGTCGCCTCTCGCCGTCCACCTCTCTGACTGCCGCCAGAATCGACGCCACCGGAGTGACCGAGATAAGCCCGGGAGCGGAATACAGAACCTCAGAACCGGCCACACCGGGCACCGCTCGATGAATTTCGGTGGTGTCCCCCAGGTCACGGAGAAAGACGAAATCAAAACCGCCGGTCGTAAAGGTGGTGGACCAGGAACCTTCCTGACCAAGGCCGGAGGGTCGTACCCCTGAAATATCAACCCGATACTCGGTGTCAGCGAGTAACGGTTGCTCGAAGGTCAACCGAACACTGAGCCCATCATCGTCCAGGGTGAAGGGGGCCTCAGGAGTGATCCGAACCTGGTCGATGCCGACTGGGTCAATCGCGCGATCAGAGCGCAATGCGACAAAGGCGCCCGCTCTCTGGTTCAGCGACGACTCATCAATCTGAACATCCCGAAGCTTGGGGCCCTGGAGCATGCCCCAGGCGCCAACCCCCACAATCACCAGAGTCAACACCGTCACAATCGCCACCACCAGGGTGCGAAAATCGGTCGTGCCGGGGGTGACGCCGCGATCAGAAAAGGTAAGGCTCACGCGGCACCTCCTCCTCCACGATGTCACCGGGCACGACCGCCAGGTTCCCGGGTTCTGCAATCTGGGGCAGAACCTGGAAACCACCATTCACGGTGACCCAGGTATCAACCGCGAAGTCCTGACTCCAACCGGGGTAGTAGACCGGGACACTCACCGGCTGGGCGTCCACCGCGCAGCAGGTAACCACGAAACGGGTGAGGAAGAACACATCGGGGTCTCCGCTGTCGGTGATGGTGCCCAGAGCGCTGAACGGTTTACCCCTGAAGAACGACGGGTCTTGGGTCTGAATCAGCAAGCTCGCCCAGTCTCGAACGGTGAGGTTCTCAAAGCCCGAGGTTGTCGATTCGACGTCAATCGCATCCGCGGCGGGAGACGTTGCCACGGTGCCAAAACTTCGGTTTTCCGCGGTGTAACTCGACAGAGTTGTTGGCGGCAACACCAGCGCAATCGTCACCACCGCGGCAACGAGGCCGAGGGACAGCCACTCCATGATGGAGTGGCCCTTGGCGTGTTTGTGGCCAGCGTGAGAGTGCCCTTTCGTGGGCACAAAGAACGCTGTGGCCATCAGGGAAACCCCGATCACCGCCATCACCAGGGTGAAGAGGTTGTATCGGGGGTGGATGTAAAAACCGAGCATGCCCTGCCACCCCAGCCACACTGTCACCAGGGTGAGAACTCCGATGGCGAACACCCCTCGCCACGCCATGACTTTATCCAGCACTGTTCATCACCATCCCCAACGCCAACGAACACAGTCCCACCACGAGCGCCATCAAGGCAATCGATCGACCGGCGAACGTGGTGCGCAGGAGCGCCACCATTTTGATATCAATCAGTGGCCCAAAAACAAGGAATGCCACGATCGAGCCTGGCAAGAATGTCTGCGCAAAAGGCAGGATGAAAAACGCATCCACGTTGGCGCAGACGGAAATCACGAAAGCCAGGATGATCAGCGCCACCACGCTCACAATCGGATCGGTCCCGAGCGCCAACAGCACCTCCCGGGACACCCCCACCTGAATTGCACCAGCGATGAAGGCTCCCAGAGTGAGCGCAGGCATCAGGGCGGTGGACTCGGACACAAACAAGGACCCCACCCTCTGCAACTTGGTGTCGCCACGGTCAGTCGCGGGGAGCGCGCATTCGCGAACAAACTGTGTCGTCAAAATGCTCTCGGGGTTGGGGTGGAGGGAGAACAACCAACCGAGCAGATTCGCAATGAGGTATCCGGCCACCAGTCGTGCCACCAAAATGCCATCGTCAAAACCAAAAGCTTGATGGGTCGTAATGATGGTGACGGGATTCACAATGGGGGCTGCAAAAAGAAAGGTGACAGAGTCGCCCACCCCATAGCCGCGGCCCATGAGACCTCGGGCAAGCGGAACATTCCCGCATTCACACACCGGCAAGAACATTCCAAAAAGTGACACGATTGCGCGCCTGGCAAAGGGATTCTTCGGAAGCCAGCTCTCCAGCCAGGAAGGGGGAACGAACACCTGAACCACAATGGACAGCGCAATTCCCAACACAATGAAAGGGAGCGATTCAATCAGGAGGGACAGCGCGAGAGTGATGACGTCTTGAAGCTGGCCCCGAAAAGGCGCCAGATTGTCGCTCGTCCACGACCGCAACGCAATCAGCCCGACAAGTGCTAGCAGAAGCGCGAGGGGAACCAGGCGTCTCATGGCTGAAGGGTATCTTCCAAAGCTTGCGAAAAGGCTCGTTACCCGCTCGTTGCTCGACGCCGCCGTTTGGACGTGCCAGGCGCTGGGGCTTCGGGAAGCGCAGCCAAGACAGAATCCAACATTTCGGGGTTCTCTACCACAGGCTTTTTTGCTCGACGGGTTGTCGCTGCGGGCTTGTCAGCCTCAGCTGTGGACGGTGACGAATGCCCCACGGTGCTCTTAGCAATCTGCGCAATCGCGTTGCGGGCATCATCCGTGATCTGGTGTGGCGCAACGGCGGGTTGTGAGGAGCCAGAGGATTTACGCTTCTTTGACGGAGCGCTCTCTGACTTAGATCGCGACACCGGCTCGTGGTGGACGAGGAGACCTCGACCTTGGCATACCTCGCAGGATTCGCTGAACGTCTCCAAAAGGCCCAGTCCGAGCTTCTTACGCGTCATCTGAACGAGTCCAAGACTGGTGACCTCGGCGACCTGGTGCTTGGTGCGATCGCGACCCAGGCACTCCATGAGGCGTTGCAACACGAGGTCCCGGTTAGATTCGAGAACCATGTCGATGAAGTCGACCACGATAATTCCACCGATGTCTCGCAGTCGGAGTTGGCGGACTATTTCTTCGGCCGCTTCCAAGTTATTCTTCGTGACCGTTTCTTCGAGGTTTCCCCCCGACCCCACAAACTTTCCGGTGTTCACATCGACAACCGTCATGGCCTCGGTGCGATCAATGACGAGCGAACCACCACTGGGCAACCAGACCTTGCGATCCAGCGCTTTCGCAATTCCCTCATTCACGCGGTATTCCACGAACGGATCGGCATCCGAGGCGTAAGCCTCCATGCGCGCGATCAAGTCCGGTGCGACCTGGGTGAGGTAGTTCTCGATGGTCGTCGAGGCGTGGGAACCAGAGATGACGATCTTCTGGAAGTCCTCGTTGAACACGTCACGAATAATTTTGACCAACAGGTCTGGCTCCGAGTGCAGTAAAGCAGGTGCTTGACCTTTCTCCGCTTGCACGGACAGCTCCGCCCACTGTTTCTGCAAGCGCTCGACATCGCCGGTGAGCTGCTCTTCGGTCGCGCCTTCCGCCGCCGTGCGCACAATGACACCCGCGCTTTCGGGGAGCACCTGCTTGAGGATCGCCTTCAGGCGGGTGCGCTCCTTGTCAGGGAGCTTGCGAGAAATTCCGTTCATCGCGCCACCGGGGACATACACGAGGTAGCGTCCGGGGAGACTAATTTGGCTGGTCAACCTGGCGCCCTTGTGTCCTACGGGGTCCTTGGTGACCTGAACCAGGACTGTGTCACCGGTCTTCAGGGCAAGTTCAATGCGCCGGGGTCCCGTCGCTCCACCCTCGGCAGCTGCCTCCCAGTCGACTTCACCGGAATACAGCACGGCGTTTCGACCTCGCCCAATGTCGACGAAGGCCGCCTCCATGCTGGGCAGAACGTTTTGTACGCGACCGAGGTAGACATTGCCGATAAGGCTCGATTCCTCGGACCTGGCGACATAGTGCTCCACGACGACGTTGTCCTCGAGAACTGCAATCTGGGTGCGATCGGTAGTTTCACGGACCACCATGACCCGGTCGACACTCTCACGACGGGCCAGGAACTCGGTTTCGGTGACGGTTCCGCGGCGACGACTACCCTCTCGACCGTCACGACGACGCTGGCGCTTTGCCTCCAAACGAGTCGACCCGCGAACCTTTTGGGGCCTGCTGGAATCTGAGGATGCCTCGGAGGGCTTCTTCTCCTCGGTGAGCGGTTTGCGATTTGCGCGCGAGCGTCTCCGGACAACGGTCTCGCCTTCTTGCGACTCGGGCCCCGGCGTCCAGGTGGGGAACAATCCGGGGTCTGGCGCTTGGAACACCAAGGAGGTGGTCGTGGGGGCGGCGGGTTTCTCCGCTGGTGCCACCTTGGGCTTCGCAGTCTTGGCCGCCTTTGAAGCGGCTGGAGCCTTCTTTACTGGCTTGTCTGCGGTGCTTTTTTTGGCCGCCGCGGGCTTCTTGGCAGGCTTTGTTTCGTCTTCTTTTTTACGTGTCACCATTACTGGCGTACTCCTCACACATTCCCCGGCACCACTGGCTGGGAACACAATTGCGCTTCGGCAATGCGCTCGTAGACGCATTGAAAAAACTAGGTTGTAGGGGTTTTCCCCGTATTCGGATGGTCATCCGAGAAATCTTGTGGTTGCGCTTCGTCGTCTCTGGCGATGGCGCTAACCCCAGTATCGCACACCGTCACCTAATTCTCACGGGGTGGTGTCATAATCAGCGAGTGAATTACCCCACGAGACGCGCAACCGGCATGGGACTTTTTCTGATGCTGAGCGGACTTGCCGCGTGGGCAGCATCGTTGACTCTCGCGGGAGAGGGCTACCGTCTAGCGCTCACCGGCGAAAAGCCCAGTTGCGATATCAACCCCTTCTTTTCCTGCGGCAACGTGATGCAGAGCTGGCAAGCCACCCTGTTCTTTGACATTCCGAACCAGCTGTACGGAATTGGCGGTTACGCGGTTGTGGCGGCTATTGGTGCTGCCGTGATGTCGGGCTCGACATTCAAACGGGGCTTCTGGGTTCTGACCACGCTCGGCCTCTTCTCCGCGTACTTCTGGCTCATGTGGATGTTCTACCAAGCAGTGTTTGTTATCGGTTTCTTGTGCCTTTACTGCATGGTGGTCTGGGCCATCCACATCATCGTGTGGTGGATTTTCCTGCCCTGGGCGCTAAAGCAGGGCATTCTGGGGTCGTCACCACGGCTCAAGAAATTGGGAGCGCAATGGCTCCCCTATAGCTGGATTCTGATTGTCATCAACTACGCCGTCATCGGCTT
>JAQBZV010000052.1 GCA_027728145.1 Actinomycetota bacterium
TCCACCAAGACCTTCTGACCGACCGACAGGACGTCTTCGACGTCCTCCACTCGCTTACCACCGGCAAGCTTGCGAACCTCGGAGATGTGGAGGAGGCCATCCTTACCAGGAACCAGGGAGATGAAAGCACCGAAGGTGGCAATCTTCACCACAGTTCCAAGATATTGCTCGCCCACTTCAGGGTTCACCGGGTTGGCGATCGCGTTCACGCGAGCCCGTGCGGCCTCAGCGCTGTCGCCATCGACGGCCCCGATGTAGACGGTGCCGTCATCATCAATCGAGATGTCGGCTCCGGTCTCATCCTGGATGGAGTTGATGGTCTTGCCCTTGGGCCCAATCAGCTCACCAATCTTGTCGGCAGGAATCTGAACCGTGATCACGCGAGGCGCGGTCGGTGCCATCTCATCCGGAGAATCAATGGCCTGGTTCATCACACCGAGGATGTGGAGGCGAGCCTCTTTGGCCTGGGTCAAGGCACCCGCGAGGACACTGGCAGGAATTCCATCGAGCTTGGTGTCCAGCTGAATAGCTGTCACAAACTCGCTTGTTCCCGCAACCTTGAAGTCCATGTCACCCAGGGCATCTTCTGCGCCGAGGATGTCGGTGAGAGCTGCGTAGCGCATTTCTCCATCCACCTCGTCAGAGATAAGACCCATAGCGATACCGGCAACGGGAGCCTTCAGGGGAACACCGGCGTTCAGCATCGACAGAGTCGACGCACACACCGAACCCATGGAGGTGGATCCGTTGGAGCTGAGAGCCTCCGACACCTGGCGAATCGCGTAGGGGAAATCTTCACGGCTTGGCAACACGGGCACAAGTGCTCGCTCTGCCAAGAAACCGTGCCCAATTTCACGACGCTTCGGGGTGCCCACGCGACCGGTCTCACCGGTGGAGTAGGGCGGGAAGTTGTAGTGGTGCATGTAGCGCTTGGACTTCACCGGAGCAAGCGAATCGATCTGCTGCTCCAACTTCAGCATGTTCAAGGTGGTAACACCCATGATCTGGGTCTCTCCACGCTGGAACAGAGCGGAACCGTGAACGCGAGGAATCACATCGACCTCAGCGTCAATGACGCGAAGGTCGGAGGTTCCACGGCCATCGATACGAATACCCTCGGCCAGCACACGGGTGCGCATGACGCGCTTGGTGACGGACTTATAGGCAGCAGACACCATGGCGTTGGAGTCCTCGGGGAGGTCTCCGGCGCTCACCTTCGCGGCGATAGCTTCCTTGACGCGAGCCTTCAGCTCATCATCAGCAGCTTGACGCTCCTGCTTGTCAGCGATTTGGTAGACGCTCGCGAGCTCTGTCGCGGCCGCTGCGTCCACTGCGGCGAGAACCTCGTCGGAGTAGTCGGAGAAGACCGGGTAGTTCTCGATTTCCTTAGCGGACTGGTCAGCCATTTTTTGCTGAGCCTCAACCAACTGCTTCAGGAAAGGCTTAGCGGCTTCCAAACCGGCAGCCACCACATCCTCATCGGGCTTCGTGGCGCCGCCCTGAATGAGCTCCCAGCTACCCTCCGTGGCCTCAGCCTCCACCATCATGATGGCGACGTCTTCCTTGCCCTTCTTGTCTTTGACGACACGACCGGCAACAACGATGTCAAACACGGCCTCAGCGAGCTGAGAGTGCTTGGGGAAAGCGACCCACTGGTCACCGATAAGAGCCAATCGCACGGCCGCGATGGGACCACTGAAGGGCAGACCCGAGATCTGGGTGGACGCGCTGGCGGCGTTGATTGCCAGAGCGTCATAGAACTCATCAGGGGCAATCGAGAGCACCGTGATCACAATCTGGACCTCGTTGCGCAAACCATCCACGAAGGAGGGGCGCAGTGGCCGGTCGATCAGACGGCAGACCAGGATGGCCTCGGTAGAGGGGCGACCTTCACGGCGGAAGAAAGATCCGGGGATCTTTCCCGCAGCGTAAGCGCGCTCTTCAACGTCAACGGTCAGGGGGAAGAAGTCAAAACCCTCACGGGCATTCTTCGAGGCACTCGTTGCCGAGAGCAGCATGGTTTCTTCATCCAGGTATGCAGCAACCGCACCCTGGGCTTGCTGGGCCAAACGACCCGTTTCAAAGCGCACGGTGCGCTTTCCGAACTTGCCGTTATCCAAAACAGCTTCAGCGAACTTGATTTCTGGACCTTCCATTAAGGTCACATCTCCTTATATCTCTTCGAACATGCCCAACCGACCGGCCGGGCATGGCGGCACGCCACGACGAGAGAGGGAAGGATGAGTCCACCACATCTGTGGGGCCTGTTTCTGGCCAACAGTAGAAGTGCACTGTCCTGTGACAGTAGACCACCACCGGTGACCAGCTCCTGACCCACCTACTCCCGCAGAGAGCCATATTCAGTTGTGTGCAGGTGAGATTCACCTACTGCTTTAGGGTAGCGCGATTGTCCCCCAAAAGCGATACCCCGCACCATCGGCGCGGGGTATCGACAGAAAACTGGATGTTATCGACGCAGACCGAGCTTCTCAATCAGCGCGCGGTAACGGGCAATATCAACGCGCTGCAGGTAACCCAGCAGGCGGCGACGGCGACCGACCATGAGCAACAGACCACGACGAGAGTGGTGGTCGTGCTTGTGCTCTTTGAGGTGTTCGGTCAACTCGTTGATGCGGTGAGACATCAGTGCAATCTGGACCTCGGGAGAGCCAGTGTCACCGGGATGGGTGGCGTATGTCTCGATAATGCTTGATTTTGTATCTGGCGCAATAGCCATGTCAGCTCTCCTTCGTCTCGCTGCGCGGCGCCTCATCCGGTGATGAAGCTCTACTTTCCGCGGCCGTTACACGGCACAGCCTTCAACTCTAGCTCATGACCCTGCCTGGCGGAAGCCAGAGGGCCCCACACAGACCCCCAAGCCGTTATCAACCCGTAATCAAGGAGGGATTGACCAACCCAGTCTTTTCTTGCCACTCTAGGGACAAGTTACTCGCCGCTCAGATGCGCCGGAGGCCAAGCCCCGCCCTGGGCGGCGAGGTTCTTAACCCACCTCTTCCGGTTCGATGTCGGCCGGCGGCAAGGTGACGAGGCCCGTTCCGAGCGTCAGCCCACTCAGACGCTCCGGAGACAGCACCTTCTCCACCTCCTCAGCGTCCATCAAACCCTGAGCAATGACGAGTTCGCGCACTGTTCCCCCGCCCGCAAGCGCCTCATACGCAATCGCGGCAGCTTTCTGATACCCGATGTAGGGGGTGAGGGCGGTCACCACTCCCACACTTGCCTCCACCTGCTGATGTAGGCGTTCTTCGTTCGCTGTGATGCCCTCCACGCAGTTGACTCGCAGTGTCTTACACGCATTGGTCAGCCACACCACAGACTGCAGTATCGAGGAAGCAATGATGGGCTCGAACGCGTTCAACTGCAGTTGCCCCCCCTCCGCCGCCGCGGTGACGGTGGCATCCGAACCGATGATGGCAAAAGCCACCTGGTTCACCACCTCGGGGATCACCGGATTCACTTTGCCGGGCATGATGGACGAGCCCGCCTGACGAGCCGGGAGCGTAATTTCCCCGAACCCTGCTTGGGGGCCGCTGGAGAGCAGTCGGAGGTCATTACAGATCTTGGAGAGCTTCACGGCGGCACGCTTGAGAGTTCCCGACAGTGTCATGAACACTCCGGCGTCGCTGGTGGCCTCAATAAGGTCTGGAGCAGTTCTGATGTCGAGACCGGTCAGCTCCGCCAGGTGGGCGCGCACGGCCTCTGGGTATCGGGGATCGGCCGTGATTCCCGTGCCAATCGCCGTCGCGCCGAGGTTGATTTCACACAGGAACGGGATGGTCTCTTTGATGCGGTCGTGGTCTTCTCGCAACGTGGTGGCGAAACCACCAAACTCTTGGCCCAGGGTCATGGGGACCGCATCCTGCAACTGGGTGCGCCCCACCTTCAGAATGGTTTGAAACTCGCGGCCCTTATCCGCAAAAGACTCTGCCAAGAGTTTGTGCTCGGCGAAGAGGCGCTGCACGCCAAGAACCATGCCCAGTTTGATCGCCGTGGGGTAGACATCGTTGGTGGACTGGGATCGATTGACATCGTCAATCGGGTGCAGGAATTCGTATTCACCCTTCTGGTGACCCATCAGTTCGAGCCCTCGGTTGGCAATGACCTCGTTGGCACACATGTTGGTCGAGGTTCCCGCCCCGCCCTGCACGGCTCCCAACACGAACTGGTCGTGGAGCGCTCCTGACCACAGCTCCTCACACACCTGTTCGATGATCTCGGCTTTCTCCGTCGAGAGGGCACCGATGTCGCGGTTAGCTCTGGCAGCAGCCTGCTTAACCCGGGCAATGCCGCGAATCAGGTCTGGGTAGTTGGAAATCGCCCGACGGGTAATCGGGAAGTTCACTAGTGCGCGGGCGGTGTGGATACCCCAGTACGCGTCGGCGGGGACATCCAGCTCGCCGAGGGAATCCTTCTCCCTGCGCAACGGGACTCCGGTTGAGTCTTGGCCTGGAGCTAAGCGGTAGCGCGCTTCACCATCAGGACCCTCCTGGAGAGAGGGACCAGGACCGGTGGTGTGGACCACGCGCGCACCCCCTTCGGTGACGGAGGGAATAAACCCCTTGTGCCCCGAGTTTAGGAGGTCATAGGTTAACCCCACGAATCGTTAGGCTTATCTCACTGAATCACGACGGAGAGGCGCAACAATGTCGGAAGAATCCAAGTGGGTCGAGTTTTATGGAGCCGCGTGGTGCGGCGATTGTGTTCGTGCTCGAGCGCTGCTCGAGCACTACGGGGTGGACTTCACCTACCACGATGTGGACGCTAGTGATGAGGACAAAGCGAAGGCAATCGAACTCAGCGGTCGCCCCAACATTCCCGTGTTGCTATTCCCGGATGGCTCTGTTCTCACCGAACCCAGTAACCCGCTGTTGAACAGCAAACTGACCGAGCTGGAGATGATCTAGCTCCAGCGTCACCGCTCTGACCTAGGCTGTGGGCCATGCAACGCCTGGGTGATGGTTCATGGGTGATTTCGGCAAGTGACCTTGCTATCTTCACATCTTGCCCGTGGAGACTCGCCCTCCTTGCCGATGAAAAGCTCGGCAAAGGTGTCAATGTCCCCGACGTCACGGACCCGATGATGGATTTGGTGGCCCGGTTGGGTCTCGAGCACGAAGCGAGACAGCTCGACATCCTCAGATCCCAGATGAGTGTCGTGGAACTCAGCTACGAGCCCGCCGACCCCCGAGACGCTGACACTTGGCGGGCCACCATAGCCCGCGCGAGGCAGGAGACCCTCGACGCACTCTCCTCAGATACGGGCGCTCTCTTCCAGGCAACGCTGTGCGAGGAGGTGCTGCCCGATGCTCCGCTCCCGATCGGCTTTCAAGGCTTCGCTGACTTCATTGTCCGGCAGGGAGACGTGTGGGAGATTTGGGATTCCAAGTTGGCTCGAAGCGCAAAAGAACACGCCCTGATCCAACTCGCAGCGTATGCCGACCAGCTGGAACGCCAGGGGATTGCGCTTGCCCCCACTGTGCGGATTGTCCTGGGGGATGGCGTCCACAGTGTTCATGAGCTTCAGAGCCTGCGTCCGGCCTACCTTGCGCTCCGGGCAGACGTGATGGAGCTGATTGAGCGCCGAGTGGCAGATGCCGACCCGGTGACCTGGCGAAACCCTCTCTACGCGCCGTGTGGAAGCAAGAAATGCCCCGCGTGCAGTGAACAGATCCCCCTCCAGGATGATCTTTTTCAGATTGCCGGGCTCCGGAGGGCGCAACGAGACAAGATCTTGACAGGAGGCTTTGACACTCTCCGTGATTTCTCTCAGGCCTCGAGAGACGACGTTCGTCGATTTGTCCCCGGTATCGGAGCGGACACCCTGGAGGGCCTTCACCTGCAGGCTCGCCTCCAGGTCGCCACGCAGGATAACCCAGGCGCCCGACCGGCCTTTGAGGTCCACTCCCCGGGGGTGCTCGAGAGTATTCCCCCGCCGAGCCCTGGAGATATTTTCTTTGACTTTGAGGGAGATCCCACCCACCAGGAGTTTGCAGCCGACGGCAGTCCGCAGGGCTCCCGTTCGCCAGACGACGATTCAGTCTGGTTTGGGATCGAATACCTCTTTGGCATGTGGGGAGAGAACCTCAACCCGGATGTTCCTGACACCTCTTTCTTGCCGCTGTGGGCTGAAAGCTTTAACGAGGAACGCGAGGTGCTGGAGGCTTTTCTTGAGCTTCTCGAGGCCAGATTCCTCGCTTTTCCTGACATGCACGTGTATCACTACGCCGCTTATGAGCGCACGCGACTGAACGCGATGGCCAAGCGCCATCGGGTGGACTCCCCCACCCTCCAGGCGCTCCTGGATGACCACCTGGTTGACCTCTACCCGATCGTCACGAAGAGCCTCACTGTGGGGCTCTCAAGCTACGGTCTCAAGGCTCTGGAGGCCCTGTATTTTGACCCGGACACCCGATCAGGAATTGCGGGTGGGGGCGAATCGGTTGTGGCCTTTTCGGACTACAGGCGTGCGCACGCCGAGGGAGATGCAGACGCCGCGAAACTACTCAAAGACAGCATCCTGCACTACAACCGGATTGACTGCCTCTCCACCAGGGCTCTCCGGGATTGGCTCATCACCACTGCGCTTAGTCGCTAGGCACTCTTTCGCGCCATCCACGTCACCTGCTGGGACAGCACCTGGTCGGCTTCACCGATCTCGAAGGTTGCCTCCACAAACTCACCCCCCAGGGCCCGGGGCAGCCAGAGGGCTGCGTCAGACCACATTCGATCTAGTGGTAACTCATCAGTCGCCCACCAGGTGGGAGCAATCTCTTCGCTTGAACGTGGCTCTCCGCTCCAGTCCCGCACAACAAAAGCGTGGGAGCGCTGAGAGAGCTCTGGTCTCCCGACAAACGGGTAAGTGATGCGCGCAAGGGGGACAAGGTTCTCGGGAGACAGAGCGAGCCCCACTTCTTCACGAACCTCGCGCACGGCTGTGGCCAGCGGGGTTTCTCCAGGTTCCTGCTTACCACCGGGTCCCACAACTTTTCCCACTCCCAGACCCGTCAACTTTTCACCCAACAGGACCTCATCACCGTCGGTCCCTGCTCGAATGATATAGACGACGGAGACCTCAAAC
>JAQBZV010000053.1 GCA_027728145.1 Actinomycetota bacterium
CTAGCAGTGAGCCACCGGCGTTGGCACGGGCAGCAGCGAAACGTTGTGCAACATTGTCCCAATTGACGATATTCCAGAACGCAGTCACGTAGTCGGCCTTCACATTGTGGTAGTCGAGATAGAACGCGTGCTCCCACATGTCCAACTGCAAGATGGGGATGGTGCCCTGAGCCGTATTGCCCTGCTGGTCGAACAACTGCTGGATGACAAGCTGCGCCCCGATGGGATCCCAGGAGAGGACGCCCCACCCGGAGCCCTGAATTCCCAACGATGCTGCTTGGAAGTGGGCCTTGAATGCGTCAAAAGAGCCAAAGAACTCATCCAGCGCTGCA
Source organism: Actinomycetota bacterium (assembly GCA_027728145.1). Lineage (GTDB taxonomy): Bacteria > Actinomycetota > Actinomycetes > Actinomycetales > Microbacteriaceae > Pontimonas. Next base: position 333 of record JAQBZV010000053.1, read on the forward strand.
GCTACTTCCCCTTCAGGAGTCCCACCCGCGCCCGGCGCGAGATTGGTCCAGAAGATGGAGTGGTTGACGTGTCCGCCGAGGTGAAAAGCGAGATCCTTTTCGAGGCGGTTGATGTTGGCAAAATTCCCAGTCTCTCGGGCTTCGGCCATCTGGGCGAGAGCGTTATTGGCCCCGTCTACATAGGCCTTGTGGTGTTTCGAGTGGTGAAGCTCCATGATGCGAGCGCTGATGTGAGGCTCAAGGGCCGAGTAATCGTAGGGAAGCTCGGGTAGCGAATAAGTCATAACAACCTCCAAATAACGTAAGCGTGTGACAGAAGTCTAGGCCTGGTGCCTTGGTGACAGCCTGGGGTCAGTCGATCTCGACCGGGACAGCATCGAGGGTGTTGGGAATTCCCAGGTCCTCGGCACGCTTATCCGCCATGGCGAGGAGGCGCCGAATTCGGCCGGCAACCGCATCCTTGGTTAGCGGTGGGTCAGCGTGATGGCCCAGCTCATCGAGGCTCGCATCGCGGTGCGTGAGTCGCAAGTTACCCGCGTAAAGCAGATGATCAGGAATCTCATCCGCGAGGATTTCCAGGGCTCGCTCTACTCGCGCGCACGCAGCAACCGCTGCCTGGGCTGAGCGACGCAGGTTTGCATCATCGAAGTTCACGAGTCTGTTGGCAGTGGCCCTCACTTCACGCCGCTCGCGAAGCTTCTCCCATTCGGATACAGCTCCCGGTGCCCCCATGAGGGTGAGCAACTCGGATATTGCTTCACCGTCGCGAACCATGACGCGGTGGGCCATTCGGACCTCTCGGGCCTTGGATGACACACCCAGCCGTGCACCAATCCCGACCATCGCCATCGCCGCTTCACCGGTGGGGGCCACAATCTCTATCGCAGCGGAGCGCCCTGGCTCACTAATGCTTCCTCCGGCAAGGAACGCGCCCCGCCAGATTGCCGGGAGGTCACCAATGGGCGAGGTGGTCAACTTGTTAGGCAAACCTCGCACGGGCCGCTTCCTGGGGTCGAGCAACCCGGTCTGGCGCGCCAGCGTTTCCCCGCCCTGTCGGACCCGCACCACATAGAGAGGATGAGTACGGTTTCCCGCAGGCTGCATGACGGCCGCATCGGTCGCCATACCGAAGATGTCCCTAATGTCCTTACGAACCTTTTTAGCTGTCTCGAGATGGTCGAGCTCAACTTCGACTGCGATGTTGCCGCCGATCACATGGAGCCCACCCGCGAAGCGCAAAATCGTCGCCAATTCAGCAACTCGATGACTGGTGAGGTCTGACTGGTGAGCGACCAGTTCATCTTTGACGGCAACAGTCAGGGAATGCATTCTTATGTGTACCTATTCACGCCCGAGGTCCCGGTGTTTAACCGCGACCTGGACATCAGCTCGTGTAGTCAGTCGTGCGCCTAATTCTTCGGCCATCGCAACGGAACGATGCTTGCCTCCGGTACACCCTATCGCAATGGTTGCGTAGGTTTTGTTCTCAGAAACGTACCCGGAGAGCACCGTGTGAAGGGTGCGCTCGAACTGTTCCAGAAAGTCTCCGGCAAGTGGGTTGGCGAGAACATATTCGCTGACCGGTGCGTCCTTGCCCGTGTTGTGTCGCAGGGACTCTTCCCAATAGGGGTTGGGGAGAAACCGCATGTCTGCGACCATGTCAACGTCAGAGGGCAGACCGTACTTGTAGCCAAAACTCATGATGGTGAGTCGAGTCTTCGCCTCCCCGGGCTGGCCATAAGCGCTCGCCACAGCAGTCGACAGTTGGTGAATGTTCATCTCGGAGGTATCGATAACCAGATCGCTTTGCTCCCGGATGGGGTGCATGAGGCTCCGTTCTCGAAGAATTCCATCCAAGAGGGTTCCATCCTCTTGGAGTGGATGAGGTCTCCGCACTTGCTCGAAACGACGCACCAGAGCCTCATCCGTTGAATCTAGGAACAAGACCTGGACGTGTGCGTGTTCGGACAGGGCCTCAATGATCTCACTCGCGTGCTCAAATAGTGAGCCTCCTCGCACGTCCATCACGGCAGCGAGCTTCTCCATGTGGCTTTGAGGTTCATGAGCCAGGTCAACCAGTGGTTGGAGCATTTGAGGCGGGAGGTTGTCCACCACATACCAGCCCTGGTCCTCAAGAGAGTTGGCGGCGGTGGAGCGCCCAGCTCCCGACATCCCGGTGACAATGAGCACTGTTGTGCCATCACCCGTCAACGGTGCCATTACTCCCCCATCCGTTGACGCCATCGTACCCGGCACATCTCAGCTCCCTCTGAAGAAGGAATAAATTGTGTCAGCGAGCCGGGGACCGACTCCCTCCACCTCCACAAGCTCCTCTATTGGAGCTTTCTTGACTTGGGCAACGGACTTGAAGCGCTTCAGAAGCGCTGTCGCTGTGGTGTCTCCAACTCCCGGTATGTCGGTGAGTTCTGTGCGTAGGGTCTTCTTTCTGGTGCCTCGCTGGTAGGAAATGGCGACTCTGTGGGCCTCGTCTCGGACTCGTTGCACGAGAAACAGCCCTTCAGAGGACCGCGGAAGTATCAGGGGAAACGCAGCGCCTGGAAGCCATATCTCTTCGAGTTTCTTGGCAACACCACAGACCGGGATCGTCACGCCCGCCTCGCTAAGTGCTCGAGCGGCCGCATTAACTTGGGGCAAGCCCCCATCCACGATGAGCAACCCGGGTGGATAGCGGAATCCTAAATTGGTGTCCCCGGTCTGACCCTCGGAGGGAGAGAGCCGAGCCACTCGCCGGGCTATCACCTGGTGAATTGCGTCGGTATCGTCTCGGACCCCTTCTAAGCCAAACTTTCGGTAGTGATCACGTCGGGGCAAACCGTCTTCGAATACGACCATGGACGCTACAGGGTTGTCACCCCCCAGATGGGACACGTCAAAACACTCAATCCTGAGAGGTGCATCATCAAGGCCGAGAACATCGCGTAACTCAGCGAGCGCGTGCGACCGTGCCACAGGGTCGCTGGTCCGGTGCGATAGGTGGCCCTGCAGGGTGTGCCGGGCGTTGAGCCCTACCGAAGCACCCAGTTCTGCCAACTCACCCCGCCGGGCAGTTTTCAGCGTGACAGAGCCATCCTCACCCGCGGATCGCCGGACCTCGGTGAGCTGTTTCTCCCACCAGTCAGCGTTGGGTGGCAAATCGGGCACCACAACAACACGCGCCGGCGGTTGTTCGTCAAACCCGTCCCGCAGAATCATTTCCACGAGGCTCTCTCCAGATTCGGTGGACGGTGTCTCCACGACGAATCCCTTCGCTCCTCGGATGCGTCCGCCCCGAACACGAAAAACGTGGGCTGCGGCAACGAGCCCGTCAGCCGCCACACCGAAGACGTCCGCATCGACGCGTTCATCAAGAACCATGGTGTTCTTCATAAGGATGGTCTCGATTGCCTCGACCCGGTCCCGAATCTTCGCCGCACGTTCGAACTCCAAGCTGGCCGCCGCATTGTTCATGGAAGCGCTGAGATCTTCTACGACACCTTTGTCATTGCCGGCCATAAAGCTCGCGAGCGAGAGTGCCAGTGCCTTGTGGTCGGGTTGGCTTATCCGTTGGACGCAGGGAGCGGCGCACTTCCCGATGTCACCTAGAAGACAGGGTCGATTGTCCCGCTGAGCTTTGGCGTAGGTGGTGTGTGAGCAGGAACGCACGGGGAATGCCTTCAAGATGGTCGACAGGGTGTCACGGAGCGCGCCAGTGGTGGGGAAAGGGCCAAAGTACTTGGCCCCCTTAATGCCCTTTTTCCGGGCAAGGAAAACCCGAGGGATGTCCTCCGCAACAGTTACGACGAGGTAGGGGTAGGACTTGTCATCCCGGAATCGGACATTAAACTCCGGCTGAAACTCCTTAATCCACAGGTATTCAAGCTGCAAGGCCTGTCTTTCGGTCGGGACGAGTGTCCAGTCCACCGAGGAGGAGGACTGCACCATCCTGCGAGTTCTTTCATGCAGAGTGACCGGGTCCGCAAAATAACTTTGCAGCCTGCTGCGGAGGCTCTTGGCCTTCCCGACATAGGTCACCCGTCCACGAGAGTCGAGGAACCGATACACCCCGGGGGAACTCGGGATGTCACCCGAGGCAGGTTGCCAATCGTAGCGAGTGGCCACAGGCTAGCCCAGTGATTCCTTGAGGAAGGAGCCGGTGTGGGATTTGGGCTGGACAGCGACATCCTCGGGGGTCCCCTCCGCCACTATCGTCCCGCCGCCAGCTCCGCCTTCGGGCCCTAAATCGATGACCCAGTCAGAAGCACTGATCACATCAAGATTGTGCTCAATGATCATGACGGTGTTGCCCTTATCAGCGAGCCCCTGCAGGACGTCCAACAGCTTCTTGACGTCGTGAAAATGGAGTCCTGTTGTGGGTTCGTCCAGGACATAGATGGTTCGCCCCGTCGAACGCTTTTGTAGCTCGGTCGACAGCTTGACGCGCTGCGCCTCCCCACCGGAGAGAGTGGTTGCCGATTGCCCGAGCCTGACGTAACCCAGGCCCACGTCGACCAGTGTTTTGAGGTATCGATGGATGGAGCTAATCGGCTCAAAAAACTCCGCAGCGTCGGTAATCGGCATGTTCAAAACATCCGCGATGGTTTTGCCCTTGTAGTGAACCTGGAGGGTCTCGCGGTTGTAGCGGTCCCCGTGACACACCTCGCAGTCAACGTAGACGTCAGGGAGGAAGTTCATTTCGATGGTGATGGTTCCATCTCCAGAACAGTTTTCACACCGGCCACCCTTGACGTTGAAGCTGAAACGACCCGGCTGATACCCGCGCATTTTTGCTTCTTGGGTCTCTGCAAAGAGCGCACGAATCTTGTCAAAGACACCCGTGTATGTCGCTGGATTGCTCCGGGGGGTTCGACCGATGGGAGCTTGATCGACGTGGACAATTTTGTCGAGGTGGTCGACGCCCTTGATTCGCGTGTGGAGGCCTGGTACGTGCCGGGCGCCGTTGAGGGTGTTTGCGAGAGATCGATACACAATGTCGTTGACGAGGGTCGATTTCCCAGAGCCACTGACGCCCGTGATGGCGACCATCACACCCAAGGGGATATCCACAGATAGGTCTTGGAGATTATTAGCCCTCGCGCCCTCCACAGTGAGCATCCGTTTGGTATCCACCGGACGTCGTTCTCGCACAGTGAACACCGATTCACGACCGGAAAGGTAATCCGCCGTGATGGAGCGCTTCTCTTTGAGCAGGCTAGCTAGCGAGCCCTGGTGCACTACCTCACCACCGAATTCACCGGCTCCTGGACCAATGTCGACAATCCAGTCAGCAGCCTGGATCGTTTCCTCGTCGTGCTCGACGACAATGAGGGTGTTCCCGAGGTCGCGCAGCTTTATCAGGGTGTCAATCAACCGGCGATTGTCTCTCTGGTGGAGACCAATACTCGGTTCATCGAGCACGTAGAGCACACCGGTGAGGCCTGAACCAATCTGGGTGGCGAGTCGAATTCGTTGCGCCTCACCCCCGGAGAGCGAGCCTGCACTGCGGGACATGCTCAGATAGTTCAGGCCTACCTCGAGCAGAAACTCGAGCCGCGCCCTTATCTCTCGAAGGATGGGTGCCGCGATGGACTCATCTCGCTCCGAAAGGTCGAGCGAGTTCATGAACTCATGCGCTTCGGTCAGGCTCATATCGGCAACATCCGAGATGGACAGACCTCCCACCAAAACGGCGAGTATTTCAGGACGCAACCTCTTGCCCGCACACGCTCCACACTGAACCTCTCGGAGGTAGTCGGAGAAACGTTGTTTACTCCACTCGCTGTCGGTCTCGTGATACTTCCGCTCGATGTAGGGAATGACTCCTTCAAAGCCTGAGGAGTACTTGACGTCTCGACCAAAACGGTTGCGGTAGCGCACAACGAGCTCAAAGTTGTTCCCGTGCAGCACGGCCTGCTGGATGCCCTCGGGCAGCTGCGACCAGGGAGTCCCCAAGTCGAAATCCAGTTCGTCCGCGAGGCTGCCGAGCAGGTTGCGGAAGTAGCCATACAGACCCTTGCCCGCTTGCGTCCATGGCCGAATGGCTCCCCCCTCGATGCTCAACTCGGGATCCCCAATCACCATCAGCGGATCCACCGCTTGGGTGAAGCCCAGGCCCGAACAGGCTGGGCAGGCCCCAAAGGGAGAGTTGAACGAGAAAGTGCGCGGTTCAATCTCTGTGAGACCAACGCTGCAGCCATTTCGACAACTGAGCTTCTCGCTGTAGGTCTGCTCTGAGTCGTCATCAACTCCATGAATGATGACGACACCATCGGCGAGCTTGAGGCCCGTCTCCAGCGAGTCCGTGAGGCGCCCAAGAATGTCGTCACCGAGAACGAGTCGGTCCACCACCACATCGATGTCGTGTTTTTTCGTCTTGGCCAATGCGGGGGCCTCCCCCATGCTGACCACGTCACCATCGATGCGCGCCCGAGCGAACCCTTGAGAATTGAGTGAGCGGAGTAAATCGACGAACTCGCCTTTCCTGCCGGCCACCACCGGTGCGAGAATCTGGAACCGCCAGCCCTTCTCCCCCTTCACAATGGAATCGGCGATGTCCTGCACGCTCTGGCGTCGAATGGGCTCCCCACATTCGACGCAGTGAGGGACTCCGGTGCGGGCCCATAAAAGCCGCAGGTAGTCATAAATCTCGGTAATTGTGCCAACAGTCGAACGGGGGTTTCTGTTGGTGGACTTCTGATCGATGGACACAGCGGGACTG
>JAQBZV010000054.1 GCA_027728145.1 Actinomycetota bacterium
GGTCATACCCCTGGAGGGACTCAACACCCTCGATCACGATGGTGCGGTTGGGCTCAACGACGATGATGGCGCCCATCTTTTGCAAGATGGCAATCAGGTCGATAATTTCTGGCTCGATGGCAGCGTTGGTGAGCTCTGTCACTCCTTTGGCCCGCACCGCAGTGAGAAGGACCTGTTCGGTTGCTCCCACGCTCGGGTAGGGAAGGTCAACTTTGGCCCCGACCAGGCGCTGCGGGGCTTTCAGGCGGATACCCTCGTAGCTCTTCTCCAGCTCCGCCCCAAAAGCCCGCAGGGCGTCGAGGTGGAAGTTGATGGGGCGATCCCCGATGCGACACCCCCCAAGGTCCGGGATGAAAGCCTCTCCCAACTGGTGAAGGAGCGGTCCGCAGAACAGAATCGGGATGCGGCTGGAACCGGCATGGGCGTCAATTTCGGCAAAGTGCGCACTCTTCACCCCGCGCGGGTCCAGAACCAGTTCGCCATCGACGTCCTCCGACACGGTGACCGCGTGGGCTTCGAGCAGGCCCCGAACGACCGCAACGTCGCTAATCGCCGGCACCCCCTTCAGGGTGCTAGGGGTGTCAGCCAATAACGCAGCGACCATGGCTTTGGTGACCAGGTTTTTTGCTCCGCGAACTGAGACCTCACCGACCAGGGGTTTTCCCCCTTCGAAGATGACGGTGTCCGCTACTTCCGGCTGGGTTACCGCAGACTTGGCAGCCTTGGTTCCCGCCGGGTTCATCTACTGACTCCTCGGGGGAAGTGTTGCGGGCCGCCAGGAATCCCTCGACGCTTCGAAAGCGTCGATAGCGTCCGCGTGCTGGAGAGTGAGAGCAATGTCATCAAGTCCCTCCATCAAGCGCCAGCGTGTGTAATCGTCGATGTCAAAAGCAGAATGTACGCCTCCACAACGTACCTCACGGGCTTCTAAGTCAACGGTAACGTCCAGGCCCGGGTGTGCCTCAATTTCTGCCCAGATGGCCTCGACCGCGGACTCGGGAACCACCGCGGTGACGAGACCCTGCTTGCCCGAGTTGGAGCGGAAAATATCCCCAAAGCGCGAGGAGATCACAGCCTGGAAACCATAATCCCGGAGCGCCCACACAGCGTGCTCCCGGGAAGACCCGGTGCCAAAATCGGGGCCTGCGACCAGCACCTGACCCCTGGTGTAGGGCTCCTGGTTCAGCACGAACTCGGGGTCATCCCGCCAGGCCGAGAACAGCGCATCGTCATACCCGGTTTTGGTGACGCGCTTGAGGAACTTAGCGGGGATGATCTGGTCGGTGTCGACATTGCTCCGCCGAAGAGGAACACCCATCCCGGTAATCAGGGCGACTTTATCCATTAGACGCCCGCTTCCTGCATCAGATCCGCGGGGCTGGAGAGTGTCCCCCGAATTGCCGTCGCCGCAGCCACCACGGGCGAGACCAGGTGGGTTCTCGCCCCTTTACCCTGGCGACCCTCAAAGTTTCGATTCGACGTGGACGCAGCGCGCTCACCGGGAGCGAGCTGATCGGGGTTCATTCCCAAACACATGGAGCACCCCGCAAAGCGCCACTCCCCACCGAACTCCTCAACAATTTTGTCGATGCCTTCAGCTTCGGCTTCGAGGCGGACCCGGGCGGAGCCCGGAACCACCATCAAGCGGACATGGTCCGCTTTCTTTTGGCCTTTGATGATGGAGGCAAAAACACGAAGGTCATCGAGCCTCGAGTTGGTGCACGACCCCATGAACACGGTGTCGACCTGAATGTCCTTCATCCGCGTCCCCGGCTTGAGGTCCATATATTCCAGGGCGCGAAGCGCTGCCGCTTTCTCATTAGGGTCGGCAATGCTTGCGGGGTCCGGGACCGAATCGTTCAGCGGAACACCCTGACCGGGGTTGGTTCCCCAGGTCACAAAAGGCTCCAGCTCGTTGGCATCGAGGAACACCTCAGCGTCAAATACAGCCCCCTCATCGGTGGGCAACGTCTTCCAGTAGGCGAGCGCTGTCTCCCAGTCCGCTCCCTGCGGAGCGTGGGGGCGCCCCTTCACATACTCAAAGGTTGTCTCGTCCGGTGCCACCATGCCGGCCCGCGCTCCCGCCTCAATGGACATGTTGCAGATAGTCATGCGCCCATCCATGGAGAGCGAGCGAATTGCGGAGCCACGGTATTCGAGCACATAGCCCTGTCCACCACCGGTGCCAATCTTGGCGATCACCGCCAAGATGATGTCCTTCGCGGTCACACCGGGCTTGAGCTCGCCCTCCACCGTGATGGCCATGGTCTTGAAAGGCTTCACCGGGAGGGTTTGGGTGGCGAGGACGTGCTCGACCTCGCTGGTTCCAATACCGAAAGCCATGGCGCCAAAGGCGCCATGCGTGGAGGTGTGGGAGTCGCCACACACCACGGTGATTCCCGGCAGGGTGAGGCCCAACTGGGGTCCCACGACGTGCACGATTCCCTGCTCAATATCTCCCAGGGAGTGCAAACGAATCCCAAATTCCTCCGCGTTGTTGCGCAACGTCTGGATTTGAATCCGGGAAGTCGGCTCCGCAATCGGCTTATCGATATCGATGGTGGGGGTGTTGTGGTCCTCGGTGGCGATGGTCAGGTCGGGCCTGCGAACCGGACGGCCGGCAACTCGAAGGCCATCAAACGCTTGTGGGCTGGTGACTTCGTGGACGAGGTGCAGATCGATGTAAATCAAATCGGGCTCGCCCTCCTTGCCTTTTGCAACAAGGTGATCGGCCCATACTTTTTCTGCCAGTGTGCGGGGCTGTGAAGTGGTCATGGTGTGTGCTCTCCTTGAGAAAAACCGTGTGTTGGGTGGCCACAGGGAAAACTCCGCAGCGGTTCGGGCCTGATTAGCGACCGCTGCGGCATCCAAGAAGGGTGAGCCTCAACACCCTCCCAGAGTAACACCAGAGGGCTCTAAACGCCCGGGTCAGCCCCCACCAGAGGGCTCTTTCGGAGCTTCCACCAGCTCGCGCCCACCGCGACAGCCATGGCCACCACGATGACGCCGAGAGATTCCCACGTTCCGATGTCCGGAGCCCACGCCACATGTTCGCCCCCGTTGATGAAGGGCAGCTCGTTCTCGTGCAGGGCGTGCAGTACGAGCTTCACGCCAATGAAACTGAGAATGAAGGCAATGCCAAAGTGCAAATAGACCAGCTTGTCAATGAGGTGACCGAGCAGGAAGTACAGCTGGCGAAGCCCCATCAGAGCGAACACGTTGGCAGTGAACACGATGAACGGGCTCTCGGTAATTCCGTAGATCGCGGGAATCGAGTCGATCGCGAAAACCACGTCCGCTGTTCCAATAGCCACCAAGACAACGACCAGCGGCGTCCAGAGCCGAACACCCTCCACGGTGATGCGAAACTTGAGCCCCCGAAATTCGTCGGTCATCGATAACCGTTTCTGGAGGAAGCCCAACACAGCGTTTTCGCGCTCGATATCGTCCTCCCGACCAGAGAAGAACTGCTGAATACCAATCACCAGAAGGAATGCGCCAAACACATAGAAAATCCAGCTAAAGCTGGCAATTAACGCGGCACCGAGCAGGATGAAAATTCCGCGGAACAGAATGGCCAACAAGATTCCAATCATCAGAATCTCCTGCTGATACTTCCGGGGAACAACGAAGGAAGCCATGATCAGGACAAACACAAAGAGGTTGTCGATTGAGAGGCTGTATTCGGTGACCCAACCCGCAAGGAACTCAGCACCTGCCTGCTCACCCCCGACCACGAACATGACTCCGCTAAAAACAAGAGCCAAGGCAACGTACAAAGAGACCCACAGGCCAGACTCTCGAGTGGAGGGAACGTGGGGACGCCACACAATCAACAACAGGTCCGCGATAAGGACGGCGGAGAGCACCACCAGCGACGACACCTGAAACCAGAGTGGAAGCGTCATCGACGCGGGTCAACTCCTTCACATCAGGCGGGGCATCAGACTACTGGGGCCATCATCGGGAAGCGATGATGGCCGTGTGGTTTGTCGTGACCCCAGCGGGATTCGAACCCGCGTTACCGCCGTGAGAGGGCGGCGTACTAGGCCGCTATACGATGGGGCCGTTCACGCAACAAGACAGTATGACACGCTCTCCGGCCACCAGGCAAACGATTAGGCATAGACCGCAAGGCAAGCTGGTTCGAGGGAAACCTGGAGTGGCAAGGCCTCCAGGCGCTCCCCATCGGCGTAGGCCACAATCCCGTCGCTCTCCACCCGAACGGAGCGCGCCTGGCGAATGTGAACCCGGGGATCGCTGACGTGAAGGCCTTGGAACACCCTGGGGTATATCCGCAGGAACGCGAGGCGTGAGAGCGGGTCGAGTGTGAAAACATCCAGCATTCCATCCACGAGAGAAGCATCCGGAGTGACCTTCATACCGCCGCCAAAGCTTTGCGAGTTCGCGACTGCGACCAAGAGATAGGAAGCGGTCTCCTCCACCCCGTCGATGGTGAGGGTGTAGGTGATGGGGCGAAGCTTCGCCAACTCGATCAGCAACGCCACCGTGTAGCGGTGTCGACCACGGATAAAGCGCAACGTGTTGGCTCGCTCATTCACCAGAGCATCAAAACCGGCAGAAAACACGCATGCGAAGGGGTGCTCCCGTCCGTGCGGTGACGTTGCAACCCCCACATCAATCTGGCGGGGATTACTCTCGAGGGCTCGAATCAGGTGAGCTGTGGCTTCGGGTATAGACCCCAGGGGAAGCCCGAGGTGCCGGGCGAGATCGTTTCCGGTGCCCGCGGGAATAATCCCCAACGCCACCTGTTTCTCCCGCGCAAGGTTGGCTCCCAGGTGCACCATGCCATCGCCACCGACCACCACGAGAACCGATGCGGGCCGGAGTGCTTCCCGGGCTGAGATCTCGAGAGCTGGGTAGTCATCCTCACGCAGAGCGACCACATCGTGACCCGCAGCAGCCAACAGTTGAGCCACCTCCGCACCGGCGTGCTCATTCTTACCGAATGAGGCCCGAGGGTTTATGGCCACCACAATGTGGCGAGCCGTCGACGATGACATAAGACCCCATTATGGCGCTGGAGTCACCGACAAGTCCGCATTGGCTGGGGTGCCTGGACTCGAACCAAGAACAACTGAACCAGAATCAGCCGTGTTGCCAATTACACCACACCCCACCGTGGCGCAGTTTCCTCCGCCCGGACCCTCGATACTCTAGCGCACGCCTACAGCGATTGCCGAAGCGCCCGAAGGCGCTGGAGGCTGGAGTTACGTCCCAATACCTCCATCGACTCAAACAGCGGCGGGCTCACCCGCCGACCAGAAATCGCCACTCGAAGAGGCCCAAAAGCATGACGGGGTGAGACGTCGAGGCGCTCGACCAGTGTCTCCCGCAAGACGACCTCAAGGGACGCCGTGTCCCAGGGCTCGAGCGCCTCCAGAGCCAGAAGTGCTGCATCAAGAACCTCAGCGGAGCGATCTCCGAGTGTCTTCCTGGCATCATCCTCGATCACCAGGGCGTCATCAGCGGTGAACAGAAAGGCGATCATCCCGGGAACTTCGCCGAGCAACCCCACCCGCTCCTGCACAAAGGGCAGAATCTCGGCGAGCGTGGATGCTTCGTCCTCAGTGACGGGGTTAGCCACCAGCGAGGCCTCCTGGAGGTAGGGGACACAGCGCTCGAGGAACACCGCGGGGGTGAGCAGTCGAATGTGATCACCGTTCAGCGACTCAGCCTTCTTCACGTCAAAGCGAGCAGGGTTGGGATTAATGCTGGTGACCTCGAAGGCCTTCACCATCTCCGCCATGGTGAACACATCACGATCTGCTGCGATAGACCACCCCAGCAGTGCCAAGTAGTTGAGCAGTCCCTCCTTGATGAATCCTCGATCGCGGTGAAGGAACAGGTTCGACTCGGGGTCACGCTTGGAGAGCTTCTTGTTGCCCTCCCCCATCACATAGGGCAGGTGGCCAAAACGAGGAATGTGGGTAGCAATACCAGTCTCCTGCAGGGCCAAATACAGAGCAATCTGCCGGGGAGTGGAGGAGAGCAGGTCTTCCCCACGTAACACGTGTGTCACCCCCATCAGGGCATCATCGACGGGGTTCACAAACGTGTAGAGCGGTTTCCCGCCCGCGCGCACAATCACAAAGTCCGTGGTGGAGCCCTGCGGGAAAGACACCTCGCCTCGCACCAGGTCATCAAAGCTAAAGTCCTGGTCGGGCACTCGCAAGCGCAGCGCCGGCTCCCGGCCCTCATCCCGATAGGCCCTCTTTTGGGCGTCGGTGAGCTCGCGCTCGTGGTTGTCATAACCCTGTTTGGGGTCACGCCCCAGTGATTCGTTCCGGGCCGCCATTTCCTCCGGCGTCACATAGCTCTCATAGAGGTGACCAGAGTCCACAAGCTTGGCAATCAGATCTTGGTAGATCTCCGTGCGCTGGGACTGCCGGTAGGGCGCGTGGGGGCCACCGACCTCCACGCCCTCATCCCACTCCAGTCCTAGCCAATGAAGCGCCTCGACCAGCTGCTGATAGCTCTCTTCGCTATCGCGTTCAGCGTCAGTGTCCTCCACCCGAAAGATAAAGGTTCCCCCGGTGTGTTTCGCATATGCCCAGTTGAACAGGGCGGTGCGAATCAATCCCACATGCGGGGTCCCGGTGGGGGATGGACAAAAACGGACACGGACATCACTGCCGGTGGCAGTCGAAAAGTCAAGGCTCATGAGACCACCAGTCTAGGAGCCGAACTAGCCGGCACT
>JAQBZV010000055.1 GCA_027728145.1 Actinomycetota bacterium
GCCAAGGGAAGAATCACCGGCAAGAAGGCGGGCAACAACTGGGTGGGGCTAATCGCACCGGGATCTATTTGCCCGGTCACCGAAATGGCACTCACCGACATGATCAGGCCCACCAGGAGGGCGCCCGAGTCCCCGAGGAACAACTTCGCGGGATGCCAGTTCAAGGGCAAGAACCCCAGCAGTGACCCGACGAGTAAGACAGCGAGGAGTGTGGCAAGGCCGAAGTAGGGGGCTCCTCCCTCTCCAAGGGAGAGCACCAGGGCGTAGAGGAAGAACACCCCGTTGGAGATCAGAGCAACACCGGCTGCTAACCCGTCCAAACCATCAATGAAATTGACGGCGTTCATCACCAACACAATGGCCAGCACGGTGAGGACAATCGAAAGGGTGGGGGAGAACAGGGTAATTCCGCCCACGGGGATGGACACGATTTGGACCCCCTGCCACGCCACCACACCGGCAGCGATGAACTGGCCGGACAGCTTCGTCATCCAGTCCAGGTCAATCAGGTCATCGACAACCCCCAGGGCCACGACAATCAGTCCCGCCACCAACACCGCGATGATCGGTCTCGGGTTGGCGAACACTTCTTCAAACTGGGGAACCTGGCTCGCCACCAGTGCAGCGAGCACCATGCCGACATACACCGCTATTCCACCCAGCCTCGGGGTGGGCTCTTGGTGAACATCTCGCGGGCGGATTTCTCGGTGCCAGCCGTAGCGAATACCCAATTGCCACAGGGCCAACGCCAACAAGAAGCTCACCGCTATCGCGGTGCCCACGACAACGAAATAGAAACTCACTGCTCCCACACTCCGCCAGTGACTGCCTGAATGTCCTCATATGGCACAACGCCGCGGCGCACAACCCTCCAGGGTCCACCGGAGTCCAGGTTGCTCGCATCCACGATTGTGCTACCGGGGTTGCCCGGCGCGTCGGCATAGGCCTGACCGACGGGTCCCGCATCAATGTAGACCTCCAGCGCATCACCAAACTGCTCGTAGGCTTCGGTCACGGTCACCGCGGAGTGCTGACCGGTGAGGTTAGCGCTGGACACCGCCAGAGGACCGGTCACCCGCAACAAGTCCAGCGCCACAGGGTGGTCTGGCATCCGAATAGCGACGGTTCCTCCTGTGTCGCCCAAGTCCCACTCGACCTCAGGGGCCGCCTCGAGAATGACAGTGACACCAGCGGGCCAGAACTCCTGCATCAGTAGGTCAACTCCAGGGGGAATCGAGCGCGCAAGTGTCCGGGCATCATCAGCAGAGCCAACCAACACCGGCGGTGGCATATGCCGACCGCGCCCTTTGTGGGCGAGCAAAGTGTTTACGGCCGTGGGCGAGAAAGCGTCACAGGCGATGCCATAAACAGTGTCGGTTGGCATGATGATGCTCTGGCCGGCCTTCAGGGCTCCCACAGCAACACGCTGACCCTCTTCCCACGCGAGAGGGTCGGAGGAATCGATCATGACAGCGCCCACACCCCCAGTGTAGTTCGGGAGCGGCGTGTGACCCTGGGGCCTAGGCTTGGACCATCATGCTGTTTATTTTTGACATGGATAACGTCCTCTATGACTACCACTGGCGCATCCGCATGGAGTCCCTGACAGAGCTCACCGGTCACGACTTTCATGACCTGCGTGCCCGGTGGTGGCACGACGACGGTGAGTGGAAAGCGGAGGCGGGAGATCCCGATACAGGGGATGAATACCTACGCCTGGTCAATGACGCTTTTGGTTCCTCCATCCCGCGTCAAACCTGGGTCGATATTCGCAAAGCGGCCATGGAATTCCGCCCCGACGTCGCCGACGCTGTCTCGCATGCGTCGAAGCACGGCCAAGTCACTCTTTTGACCAATAACGGAATGCTGATCGGTGAGCATCTCCAGGAGGTGGCTCCGGACCTGGTTCCCCTGTTTGGCGAACACATGTTCGCGACCGCGCACTACCGGGCAAGAAAACCCGACCCCACCGTGTTTTCTCGGGTGCTGGAGCGCTATGGCTGTGAGAGCAAAGACACCTTCTTTGTGGATGACCACCCGGACAACATCCGAGGAGCAGAAGAGGTCGGGATTACCTCGAAATGGTTCTCCCCCTCCGACTCCGGCGCCAGTGTGAAAGAGGCCATCACGGCGTTTGTGGCGTCTCGCTCCTAGGGTCGATAACCCTGGGTGAAGCGGTCTCGACCGACCAGGTCTTGTTCGGTTGACACTGTTCGAAACCCGTGGCCCTCCAGCACGTCCCGGACTGCTGCTCCCTGAAGATTGGAGTGCTCGAGCATCACCACTCCCCCGGGTCGAAGCGCTCTGGAGGCAGCCTCCGCAACAACGCGAATCACATCAAGCCCGTCTTCCCCTCCATAGAGAGCAAGACGTGGGTCATGGTTCTGGACTTCGGGTTCATTGGGGGTTTCCCCATCCGGAACATAGGGCGGGTTTGACACGATGAGGTCCAGGCTGGCAGGCGCAACACCCGATGCAAAGGAATCGAGAGAACCGTGAGTGATCAGAACCTCCGGGGCTAAATCCGCCACGTTCTGAACCAGGTAGGGCAGGGCCTCATCAGAGACCTCGACTGCCTCGACGGTGGCGTGGGGTATCGCTCTCGCGAGAGCAATGGCCAAGACACCGCTCCCGGAGCAGAGATCCACAATCCGAAGCCCGCTATCACCCACTGCCATGGTGGACGCGGTCTGGATTGCTCGCTCGGCAAGAGACTCGGTTTCCGGCCGCGGCACAAAAACCCCCGGACCCACCCGAACCTGAAACGACATAAAGGGCGCACTGCCGAGCAGATGCTGGAGTGGCTCTCTCGCTTCGCGCCTCACCACCAGCGCCTCAAGATCAGCGGCTTGTTCCTCGGTGAGCTCGAACCCTTGGTGGACTTTCGCCAGCATCTCTCCGCGGCTCATGCCCACCACATGGGCGAGCAGGAACTCAGCGTCCACACCGGGTGAGGTCACACCGGCACGAGTGAGCCGTGCGGTGGTGTCTGCGAGCACAGTCGCAAGACTCATGCAGGGTCGCCCAGGGCTGACAGCCGTTCTGCCTCATCGGCTTCAATACAGGAGGTAATCACGGGACCGAGAGCGCCATTCATGACCTGGTCCAAGTTGTAGGCCTTATAGCCGGTGCGGTGATCAGCAATTCGGTTCTCGGGGAAGTTATAGGTGCGGATGCGCTCGGAGCGATCCATCCCTCGAATCTGGCTCTTCCGCGCATCGGAGGCCGCTGCCGCGATTTCTTCCTGCTGGCGAGCAAGCAGGCGAGCTCGCAGCACGCGCATGCCGGCTTCGCGGTTTTGAATCTGGCTTTTCTCGTTCTGCATCGACACCACAATCCCCGTCGGGAGGTGAGTGATCCGCACCGCAGAGTCAGTGGTGTTGACCGACTGACCACCAGGGCCACTGGATCGAAACACATCGATTTTTAGATCGTTGGGGTTGACATCAATTTCTTCGGGTTCATCCACTTCAGGGAATATCAGCACACCGGTGGTGGAAGTATGGATGCGCCCTTGAGACTCCGTCACCGGAACACGTTGAACTCGGTGAACGCCACCCTCATATTTGAGGCTCGCCCACACTCCTTCAGCGGGGTCCGTTGCAGAAGACTTAATGGCGACCTGGATGTTTTTGAACCCACCCATGTCGCTCTCGGTCTTGTCCAAGACCTCGGTCTTCCACCCTCTGGACTCCGCGTAATGCAAATACATCCGCAAAAGGTCAGCTGCAAAGAGGGCCGATTCCTCACCACCCTCGCCACCTTTGATCTCCATGATCGCGTCACGACCGTCATCGGGATCCCGGGGAATCAAGAGCGAACGGAGGGTTTCGGTTGCTTCCACCAAAGCCTCTTCCAGCGCGGGGACTTCAGCAGCCAACGACGCATCTTCGCTGGCAAATTCTTTCGCTGCGGCGAGATCGTCGGTGAGCGAGACCATCCGCTCGTGAGCGGCGATGATCTTGGACAGCTCTGCGAAGCGCCTATTCAGTTTCTTTGAGCGGCCTGGATCGGCGTGGACTGCGGGGTCGCCGAGCTGCTCCTGAAGCTCGGCGTACTCCGCAATCAACGCGTCAACAGACTCAAACATTGGGTGTGATGCCTTTGTTAGAACTTCTTCGGCATAGCAACCAGGAACTCGACGTTCGAGGCCGTGGACTTCATGCCCTCGAGAACACTCTGCAATCCGGCAAGAGAGTCCATAGCTCCCACACCCTGACGAATGTCCGCGCTCGCGCGGGCCTCATCAGAGGAGAGAAGTTGGTCATCCTTGCGAGTTGCCGAGTGACGAAGATCCACCGCGGGGAAGAGGCGAGATGCGGCTGCATCCTGACTCAGTCGCAGCTCCATGGTTGCTGTGCCCGAGAGTTCGTTGGCCACAACATCATCGAGACTCATGCCGGTGTCCATTGCCAACGTTCCGATGATGGTCAGCGAACCGCCACCCTCCACGTTGCGGGCAGCACCGAACAGCTTCTTGGTGGGGTATACCCACGCAGAATCTGATCCACCACCGCGGCTAGTTCCGCCGATGCTCTGCTGGTAGGCACGAGCAAGACGGGTCAGGGAGTCCAGGAACACCACAACGTCGTGACCGAGCTCCACCAGACGCTTCGCGCGCTCAATCGCGAGCTCCGCAATGGTGGTGTGGTCATCGGCGGAGCGATCGAAGGTGGAGGTAATGACCTCACCCTTTGCGCCACGCTGCATTTCGGTGATGGCTTCAGGCTGCTCATCGACCAGAACCACCATGAGGTGAGCATCGGGAGCGTTCTGGGCAACAGCTGCCGCCATGGCCGCCACCATGTGTGATTTGCCAGACCCTGCGGGTCCCACAATCACACCGCGCTGGCCCTTACCCACGGGGGTAAACACATCGGCCATGCGGCCGGCGAGCTCATCCTTGGTGGTTTCCAGTCGCACTCGCTCTGTGGGGTACACGGCGGTCAAGGCCTGGAAGTCGACGCGGTTAGCGGCCTCCTCCACACTCTGGCCGTTCACGGTGTCAACACTCACCAGAGCGTTGTACTTCTGTCGCCCCTGGTTCTCACCCTCGCGGGGTTGACGGATAGCGCCAATGACGGCGTCACCCTTTCGCAGGTTGTACTTCTTGACCTGACCCAACGACACATACACATCCGTGGGTCCCGGAAGGTATCCCTGGGTCCTCACAAAGGCGTAGTTGTCGAGGACGTCCAGGATTCCGCCAATCGGAATCAGGACGTCATCGTCAGAAATTTCTGGTTCGCCATCTTCGCTGAAGCCAGTTCGGCCGCCACGTCGACGGTCACGACCACGACCACGGCCACGGCCACGGCCATAACCGCCGCCCTCACCGTTGTCGTCGGAACCCTCAGAGTCCTCAGATGACTCTGACGAGTCAGACTCGGGAGCGGACTCGCTCTTGTCAGCTGCGGGACGGCGGCGACGGGGACGCTCTGTGGCGGGCTTCTCCGCACCACCCTCAGCCTCCTCTGAGACCTTTGCTGACCTGCCGGTGGCAGGCTTGCTCTCAGCAGCTGCATCCACGCCCTTCTCGGGAAGATCTGTTGAGACCACTCGACGGGGGGCACGCTTCCTGGGAGTCGAAGCGGGTGCTTCGGTTACCTCAGGGGTTGATTCTTGATTCTCTGAATCCACGTTTTCTCCTTGTTAATACGCCGCGACTGCGGCATCAGATTTGCCTGCATCTACTTGACGCTGTGTGGTCCGATGGAGCCTTGGCTCCCTCTGTCACGGTGGACCCTCACGCCGTTGAACGAACGTGGCGTTGTAGTGATGAGGCGATCCGGAGCGCTAACTGGGGTCAGTCGGCGAGCGCCGGAACTTCTTCCACTGTAGCACCTCGCTCATCGACGGTCAGCATGTGACTCGTCCACGTGCCTCCCTGATGAGCGTCCACAAGCCCCGCAATGTCCAGGCGCTGCCCCGGATCTGAGCACAAAATCAAGACTGAGGGGCCAGCCCCAGACACCACCGCGGCATATCCCTTGGCGCGTAGCTTCTGTAAGAGCGCGTCAGTGTCTTTCATGGCACTCGCCCGGTAGTTCTGGTGGAGCCGGTCCTCGGTGGCTTCAAACAGGAGCTCGGGGCTCTGAATGAGCGCCGCAATCAGCAACGCTGATCGCGACAGGTTGAAAATCGCATCCTGGTGGGGGACGGTCTCTGGCTGGAGGCTTCTCGCCAACTGGGTGGACATGCTCGCGTCCTTGGGAACAGCAACCACCAAGGAGACACCGCGGTGAACGCTGAGTTTCTTGTGCTTCGGGCCCTGGTCTGTCATCCACGCAATCGTCAACCCGCCAAAAAGCGAGGGAGCAATGTTGTCGGGGTGGCCCTCCATATCGGTGGCGAGAGCCAGCAGCTCGGAGGAGCTGAACTCCGCAATTCCCTCCAACAGACCTTTCGCCGCCATCACACCGGACACGATTGCTGCCCCTGAGGACCCCAGTCCTCGACCGTGGGGAATGACGTTGTGGGCTTCCAGCTGAATGGCCGGCATCGCAATTTTCTTGGACGCAAACGCGTGCGCCATCGAGCGAGCAATCAGGTTGGTTTCGTCGGTGGGGACTTCGCCCTCCCCCACACCGTGGACATCAACCCGAACGCCGGAGCCCTCCACCACAGTCGCATTGAGTCGATCGTGGATGGTCAGTG
>JAQBZV010000056.1 GCA_027728145.1 Actinomycetota bacterium
CCTCCAGAAGCCTCGACAATTGCCACCAAGCTCCCGGAGTCCGCATCACATCCGGCGAGCGGACCGGGCGCGGGCCAGTCCTCAGCGTGCACCGGTCGACCGTGCGAAATATCTTCAACCTCGGTCTTGCTCAGGGTGACTACCGGCATAATCTGACCGGCCACCTGCGCAAGCCCCAACAGGTGTGACGCCTCCACGTCCTGCGGAGCAGGGGTCCCCGCCACCCCGAAAGGCCCCACGCGCGTTCGCCGAAGGGCCACCAGGTGCCCTCCGACCCCCAAGGCTCGCCCAATATCGCGCGCGAGGGCTCGAATGTACGTGCCGGACGAACAGTCCACGACCAGCTCCACGTCAATAACACCCTCACCCCGCGTAATGCTCAGCGCTTCGAGGTGAGAGACGGTGACCCGTCGACTCCGCAGCTCCACCTCCTGGCCCGAGCGAGCCAAGTCATACGCTCGTTTGCCCTCAACTTTGATCGCGCTATAGGTGCTCGGAACCTGGTCGATCTCACCGCGAAAAGGCTCAAGGGCTCCACGAATCGCGTCATCGCTCACAGATCCAAGGTCGGTGGAGGTCTCCCCCACGCTCTCGCCCTCTGCATCGTCCGTCGTCGTCTCGTAGCCCAGGCGAAGTGTGGCGGTGTAGGACTTATCCAGTCCCACCAGGTAGGTCAACAGTCGTGTCCCCGCCCCCACACCCATCACGAGCAGGCCGGTTGCCGCCGGATCCAAGGTTCCGGCGTGGCCGACCTTCTTGGTATCCAGCGCTTTGCGAACACCGGAGACAGCACTGTGAGAGCTCAGCCCCAGGGGTTTGTCCACGAGGACGATCCCGGACGCCATGATTTACCCCAGAGCCTTGGTGTGCCACACCGTCTTCAGCTCAGTGAACGCCACGATGCGCTCCAGACTGCGAGCGGGTATCCCCATGCTCGGAGGAAGAACACGCTTGAGGGTTTCCGCGGCGTCACTCTGCCAGCTCACCCAGTCACCCTCTGATCCTCCGGCGAGGTCTAGGGCATTCACGTCAGCGTGGGCAGCGAGCCAGGGCATGAGGGGCTCGGGGTTTCCCGTCAGAATGTTCACCACACCGCCGGGAACATCGCTGGTGGCGAGAACTTCGGCAAAGCTGATTGCCGACAGCGGTTGGGTGGGGTGAGAGAGCACCACAGCAGTGTTCCCACTGGTGAGAATGGGCGCCACTACGGCGCTCGGACCCAGAAGGCTCTCTCCGGTCTTTCCGGCGGGAGAAAGTGCCACCACCACACCGGTCGGTTCGGGAGTGGAGAGGTTGAAGTAGGGGCCAGCGACAGGGTTCCCATTGCCCGCAATTTGGGCGTACTTGTCGGCAAACCCGGCATACCAAACCCAGGTGTCGATGGACCGCTCCACCTGCTTCTTCGCAGCCTGAGCGCTCACGCCCTCGCTGGCTCGGATCTCCTCCACAAACTGGTCCATCCGACCCTCGAGAACCTCCGCGATCCGATACAGGATCTGACCGCGGTTATAGGCGGTGAGCCCCGCAAATCCGGACTGAGCAGACCGTGCTGCCGACACAGCATCGCGAGCATCCTTACGGCTCGCCTGAGCTGCATTCGCCAGGAAATCACCTTTCGGGGTGGTCACCTCAAAGGTGTATCCGCTCTCCGAGCGAGGAAACTTTCCCCCGATATAGAGCTTGTAGGTCTTCGGTATCGCAAGCCTGGCCATCATCGACCACCTTTCGTCCAGTCGGAGGATTCGAGGTAGGGGAACAGCCCGTGGCGTCCACCCTCTCGGCCGTACCCGGATTCTTTGAAACCACCAAAGGGGCTCGCGGGGTCGAACTTGTTGAACGTGTTCGCCCAGATGACCCCAGCTCGGAGCTTGTCAGCAATCGACAGCATTCGCGATGCTTTTTCGGTCCAGATTCCTGCACTCAACCCATAGGGGGTGTTGTTGGCCTTGGCAACAGCCTCATCGGGTGTCCTAAACGTCATCACGGAGAGGACGGGGCCAAAGATTTCTTCCCGAGCAATCCGGTGACTGGTGTGAACATCGGTAAACACGGTGGGCGGGAACCAGAAACCCTTCGCCGGAATCTCGCAGGCAGCACTCCACCGGTGTGCGCCTTCGTCATCACCGCTGTTGGCGATCTCGGTGATGCGCTCCAGTTGGGCCTTGGAGTTGACGGCACCGATATCGGTGTTCTTGTCCAAAGGGTCACCGAGCCTCAGCGTCGACAGGCGACGCTGCAGTCGGGACACGACATCGTCGTGAATGTTTTCTTGAACCAGCAACCTCGAACCAGCGCAGCAGACATGACCCTGGTTGAAGAAGATCCCACTCACCACACCCTCGATGGCCTGGTCGATGGCGGCATCATCGAAGATGATGTTGGCTCCCTTGCCACCGAGCTCTAACGTCACCTTGGTCGATGACCCCGCCAGCGTTTGGGCAATCTTTCGGCCCACAGGAGTGGAGCCGGTAAAGGCAACCTTGTTGATGTCGGGGTGGGCAACCAGGGCGGCGCCCGTGGCCCCAGCGCCGGTCACAATGTTGACCACTCCCGGGGGAAGCTCGGCTTGCTGGCATATCTCGGCAAACAGCAGTGCAGTCAGCGGGGTGGTCTCAGCAGGTTTCAGCACAACGGTGTTCCCCGCAGCCAACGCGGGTGCAATTTTCCAGGCCAGCATCAACAGCGGGAAATTCCACGGGATGATCTGGGCGGCAACCCCCAAAGCTCTCGGGTTGGGGCCCGCCCCCGCGTATTCGAGTTTGTCGGCCCAACCCGCGTAATAGAAGAACCAAGCGGCAACCAGGGGAATATCAACGTCCCTGGTCTCCCGGATCGGTTTTCCGTTATCGAGAGTTTCCGCGACTGCGAGCTCACGAGCGCGCTCCTGCAGGATCCGAGCAATTCGGAAGAGATACTTGCCGCGCTCGCTTCCCGACATCCGGGACCAGGTCTTGTCATACGCCTTCCGAGCTGCGGCAACCGCGCGATCCACGTCAGCCTGGTTGGCTTCGGCGACCGTGGTGATGACCTCCTCAGTGGACGGTGACACTGTGGGGAAAGCAGACCCCGAGCCATCGACGAACTCGCCGCCGATGAATAACCCGTAGCTCTTTTTGAGGTTCAGCACCGCTGTTGATTCGGGTGCTGGTGCATAGTCGAGGAAACTCATGATTAGTCCACGCTCACATAGTCGGGGCCACTGTAGTGACCGGTTGTCATTTTTTGGCGTTGCATCACGACGTCGTTGAGGAGGCTGGAGGCGCCGAATCTGAACAGGTCGGGAGTGAGCCACTCTTCACCGACTGTCTCGGCAACGGCCACCAGGTAGCGAAGGGCATCCTTGCTCGCTCTAATCCCTCCAGCAGGCTTCATCCCGATTTTTTCCCCGGTCAGGGCGTGCCAGTCACGAATCACTTCGAGCATGGTGGTGGTTACCGGCAGCGTTGCCGCCGGTTGCACTTTGCCCGTGGAGGTTTTGATGAAGTCAGCACCCGCCAAAATGGCGAGCCAGCTGGCTCGTCGCACGTTATCTAGTGTGGCGAGCTCACCGGTCTCCAGAATTACTTTCAGGTGGGCATAGCTGCCATCCGCGCGCTGACACGCTTCCTTGACCTGGACGATCTGATCAAAAACTAAGCCGATGTTGCCGGCTAAGAACGCTCCCCGGTCAATGACCATGTCAATCTCGTCAGCGCCTTCCGAGACGGCAAACTTTGTGTCCATGATCTTTACCGGAAGGCTTGCGCGTCCACTCGGGAATACGGTGGCCACCGCCGCCACCGCAACGCCGTCCGGTCTCTTCGACACGTGCCAGTCGCCGAGCGCTGCTCGGGTTTCTGCCACCATGTCGCCATACACACACACCGCGGCAACGCTGGGTGCGGTGAGGTCGTAGGGGTCAGGCATGGTCGCCTTCTTCGCGAGGGTGCGCACTTTGCCCGGTGTGTCAGCTCCCTCCAGCGTGGTCAGATCGACCATGGAAATGATGGTGTCAAGCCCCCACTTCTTGGTAGAGGTTTTGAGGGATCGACTATTGAAACCCGCGGCACGAGCCTCCGCTCCTACGGTGTCAACACCGGGAATCCCCTCGAGGAAGCGCTTCAGCGCTTTCTCCGTGGGGCTCCCCCCGAGGACCGTCTGAGACCGGGGTGTCTGGGGGACTGCGGGAACTCGGGTCATGATGCGTCTTTCACTTCGTGGGCAGCTCTGAGCAGGAAGGTCGCCGTGGCTTCATCGGTAATCATGACGGTCGCCAGAGCATTCTTGGCGATGGCAAGCGCAATGTCGTGTTTCTCAGCTCCAGCCACCACCGCAATGCTCCGAGGAGCAGCGCGCAAAACGTCGAGTGAGAGCCCGAGAGTTCTGCCATCCAGACCATCGTCCGCGATCTCGCCCTCGGCGGTGATGTAACGACCCCAGACATCCCCCACAGCGCCGCGCTGTTGTAACCGGGCGATATCGGCCTGATCGATATAGCCCGATTGCACGTGAATGCTCACCTCGGTGGCGGGGCCTGCGCTAAACAAAAAGGTGTCCGAGGATTGGGCGTGCTCGAGCACGCCGGCAATGCCTTTGTCTTTTTCCAAGGCGCGCTTGGTGTCTTCCTTTTCCACAATGGCCGGTGTCGGCAACAGGGTCACGGACCCGCCGGCTTTCTGGGCGATCATCGTGGCGGTGGCAGACGCTAGGCCGGGCTCCGAACTATGGCTCACCCCTCCGTTGACCTGAACAACCGAGAGGGATGTGGCCCAGCCCTCGGGAAGTAGCTGGGCGACCCGGTGCAGTGTCTTGCCCCAACTCACTCCCAGTCGGTGTGTGCGGGGTCTCATCGCCACGAGGTAATCAGCGGCAGCCCTCGCGACTCGCTCCCCAATCGCGTCGGGGTCATCGTGGGGAACCACGACACACGCGTCGAGGCCGTAAGCCTCGACGAGGTCGTGCTCCATACCCAGACGCCTCGCCTGCGGGTGAACAATCTCGATCCGAATAATCCCTCGGGCTTTTGCCTCGGTGAGAAGCCTTCCCACCTTCCAGCGAGTAATGCCGAGCAGGGAGCCAATCTCGTCCTGGGTTTTGTCCTCTTGGTAATAGAGCTCTGCTGCCCGCACCGCGAGCAGATCAGCGTCAAGGGGAGACCGGTTGGGCATATCTCCAGCGTAGAGACACCACAGCACAGAATCAACAATTGTTGGTCTCTATGCTCAGATGAGCATTAGCGGTGTGCGGAGAGCTCCTTGTCAACGTTCTGCTCCCGAGCCAGTATCAACATCGCGGGCAACGACACGAGGCTGAGGGCGAGGAGCCCCACCAGGCTCGCGGTCCACTCCCCCGAGATTTCTCGACCGAGACCCACCAGAACGGGGGCACCCGCCGCAAAGAGGTAGCCCCACTTGTTCACAAAACCACTCAAGATCAACGCGGAGAGGTGGTTCACCGTTCGATGACCCATCAACGCCAGGGACATCGCAAAGGTAAGTGGCCCCATCGACAAAAACACCACCCACAAAAACGGCAGAACTGTCGGAGCGAGCAGGAGGCCGGTCAGCCCAATGATGTTGAACACCATGGACGCGCCCACCAGGGGCGCAGTCCATCCTCGCCGGACGGTGAGAGGCGGCACAATCAGCGACATGGGGAATCCCATAATCGTGAAAACCCCCAGTGCGAGGGCAGCGGACTGGACGCTCACCCCGGAGAGTTCCATAAGGGCCGGGGGCAAGATGGCAAACCAGGAGTAGGCCATTGACCCCGACACCGCAAAAATCGTCATAATCGACACCGCTGTGGGAGAGCGAAACAGAGACACCGGTGCGGTGACAATGGGCAGTGTCGCGGTGATGACCGCTTCCTGCAGGCCCTTCGCTTTCGCTTGTGGCCACAGCAGAAGCCACGGAATAATTCCCACCACGCTGATCACGGCCCACGCAGCCAACGACCACCGCCAGCCAAACTCATCCGCCAACCACACACCGAGAACAGTTGGGGCAGCGGAGCTAAACGCCATGGCCGTTCCATAGGCCGCGGTCAGAGGCCCAATGCGCGAGGGCGCGTAGAGCTTCACCAAGCCCGGCAGGATGACATTTCCCACACCGGCAGCCAGCATCAGCACGATTGTGGCAATAAACAACGAGACGTAGGTGGGTGAGATGCCTCGCCACATGTGGGCGATAACCCCCAACAACCCCACCAGGATGACTGCACCCTCCAGGCCCACTTTCCGCGCAAACCAGGGCGACAGCGCGGCTGACACCGCATACGCCACGGGAGGAATTGTCCCCAAGATTCCCAGTGTCAAACCCTCCAGGGGGACATCCAAGTCGATGCGCTGAGACAGCGGTGACACCGCTGCAACACCGGTGCGAATTCCGAGCGCAAACAGAACAATTCCCGTCATCGCGAGGATGAGGGTGGAACGACCGGCGGGACTCACCCGGCAAGCCTAGGGGTCACGCAGTCGACGCCAAGATTCCCCGGATGACCTCTTCGTCGCGCGCCATCTGATCCGCCAGCGCGTCCGGGGAGGGGAACTTCTGCATTCCCCGAATAAACTCCACAAACTCGATGGTGACGGTTTCGTCATACAGGTCAAGGGTCACATCCATGAGGTGAGACTCTAGGGTGCGCTCGTTGACGTCGCCAAACGTGGGG